>CBDTVA010000164.1:0-6288 GCA_965363935.1 uncultured Gammaproteobacteria bacterium
TGCTGGAGGGCAAAGCCTGCATTATTTAAATGCACGGATTTATTGAGAAGTTACTTTTATAAACCCGCAACGAGTTGATAACATAGTCATAATATTTTTAAAATACACCATATGTATATAACCATAATTGCTCACCAAAACTAAAGGATAAAAAAATGTTAAAACAGGGTATAAGCTGCCATTCCAGCCACAGTCTTATAAAGAGTAAAAAACGCTTTCTCCATAGGCGTGCATGTCAACGACCTCCCCTTTACACCCGTTGTCGTAATTTACGATTGCTACTATCTATCTTCATGATCATGCTGATAATGGAACCGGCTATAGCTGATCTGGTTAATATGTCTGCAAAAACAACGAATTTTACTATCCAGGGGGGTTACCTGCACCAGTTCTCGGCCGATATTGACAGTGGTGGTGATTTCAGTGCTGAACGTTTTTTTTTACAGGGTGATATCAATCATGCGTTTAGCAAGCAGTTTTTTGCTGGTTTGAATATCGGCGGAGGTCAGGACAACTACGATTTTTCAGGCGCGACAGGTATCGGAGGCCTCGATCCCTGGTCCAGGATACGCAACCTGGGAATCAGTGCACCGCTTCGTTATCAACCTGGAGGATCCTGGAGTTATCTGTTGATACCATCATTGCGGTATGCTTATGAAAGCGATGCGAGCATTTCGGACAGCCAGACCTGGGGATTGCTTGCCGGAGCATCTTACCGTGTGAATGAAAGCCTGAGCATAGGTCCTGGCATTGGTGTATTTTCTCAATTGGAAGATGATACCAGTATTTTCCCTTTCCTGGTGATTAACTGGCAAATTACTCCGACCCTGAGTCTCGATACCGGACGTGGATTTGCCGCAACCCGGGGACCTGGTCTGCAACTTAATTGGCGTGCGTCTGAAAAATGGAAATTATCAGCCGGGGGGCGTTATGAAAAAGCACGCTTTCGCCTGGACAATAAAGGTATCGCCGCAAATGGTATTGGAGAAGACAGTTCGGTGCCTTTGTTTGTAGCGGCTGAATATCAAATCAATTCAAAAGCAGCGGTCAGCGGATTGCTTGGTGCAGATGTTGGCGGCAATCTGAGACTGGAAGATGAGCGGGGAAACCGTATTACTCATTCAGATTATGACACGGCAGCACTGCTGGCACTGGTATTAAAGTTGAGACTGTGACGTAATAACGCTGCCCAGACAGATGGAAAACGATGCTATTCTTGTCACACCAAAGGGTCTATTGTGACTCACAAATCCAGGGACTTGCGAAATATACCTCAATTCGGCTATAAACCAGTCATTCAGGGTAGGGAAAATACCGCAAAGAATCCTGACAGTCCGCTTTTGCTGATGACTTGCCGATTCCAAAGGTAAATGAACGTCTGTTATCTGGTTGAAAGCACCCATTTTTCAATAGGTGCTCAATCCTCTTAAATTAATCAGACTTCAGTCTGTTCAGCCATTTCCAGGGCATCATCAACCTCAATACCCAGATAGCGAACAGTGCTTTCTAGCTTAGAATGTCGAAGAAGTATTTGAACTGCTCTTAGATTTCTTGTTCTGCGGTAAATTAAAGATGCTTTCGTTCGACGCAATGAGTGTGTTCCATAATCATAAGGGTCTAAGTTAATTTCTGAAATCCACATTTTTACAATTCTGGCATACTGCCGAGTTGACAGATGTTCGGAATCTTTAATTCGACTTTTAAACAAAAAATCATTGTTGCTCAAATGAGCAAATTCAATCCAATTTGATACAGCTCCACGAATTTGTTGTGTAATTTCAAATTGAACAGGATTATGTGTCTTTTGTTGAATTATTATGGCTCGTTTGCATATTTATGAACCATGGGCTATAGCCATGGGCAATATCAGATACTCGAAGCTTGACTAAATCGCAGCCTCGTAGTTTACTATCAAGAGCCATATTGAACAGTGCCAAGTCACGAATACGGTTTGAAATCTGAAGCCGGATACGAATGGCCCATATTTCTTTTATTTTGAAAGCTGGTTTCTGACCAATCAGTTTCCCTTTGTTCCAAGGAATGTGATTTTGAGATGTATTTTTTAGAATATCCATAACTGATCCTCCATTGGTTGGTAGTAATCAAATTATGGTTAATAATTTTAATGATTGGTAAAAGTCGATCATAAACTGCTAGTCGAGTAATTCCAACCAGGCTATGGCTAGCCCAAAAAGCAGCAATTCGAACCAGAGTATCTTTAGATGGATTCATACCAGATTTCATCAAAGAATTTAATCAGTTTTGTCCCATAGCAGGAATTGACCAACTTCATCGCATCTTTCAACCAATTAGTGGCAGTTATTTAACCCCAGCCTTGGAGCCATTTCATGTGTTTTACAAGCTCTTCCATATTCATCTTATCCTTGTACGTCACATAGTAGTCATATTGCATATTCAGCTTCCTTGATAAGTGTATCCCATACTCTAAGCTCATCTACGTCATCTGAGTTTATTCGTGTATAGATTGCTTTAAACTTAAATGTGCATTAAAAAATTCTTTTTCTGTTTGTGATGCAGTTAATTTAGCTTTAATTAAGATTTGTGAGCCTTCGTTATCTTGAGCAGACTTTCGCTCAGTATAACAGTTTAAATAAAAAAACCAGAAAAAACAGTATTTGTCCTAGACAAATGTAAATAATTGACTATAATAACCATAGTCAATATGTAAATTGACTATGGTCTGTTTTAACGAGTAAACCAGCAATCTAGCTTTTTTAACCATTCAACAATATTGAAGGCAAATTATGGCTATAGAAAACAGGGTAACAACTTCAAGGTTTGGACGTCTGTCGTTGCTTGGTCAGATAGCTGGCGGAATAGTAGGTGGGGCTTTGAATGAAGGAGTAAATCAGCTTATTCAGGGTCATCGTCCATCTCTTAAAGACATGATTCTTACTCCGGCGAACGCCAAACGTTTAACTGCACGCCTGTCGGAAATGCGTGGTGCCGCGATGAAAGTCGGGCAACTGATTTCAATGGATAGTGGACAATTACTACCAGCGGAGTTCAGTGACCTGTTAGCAAGATTAAGAGATGATGCACATGTAATGCCACTCGGTCAGGTTGCTGTTGTACTTAACCAGTCGCTGGGTAATGGCTGGGAAGATAACTTTGAGAAATTTGTATTCACTCCCATTGCTGCAGCGTCTATTGGCCAGGTCCACAGGGCTGTATTAAAAGATGGCCGAGAGGTAGCTGTTAAAATTCAATATCCTGGAATCAAACAAAGTATTGATAGTGATGTTGATAATGTTGCAGGGCTGTTAAAAATTTTTCGTTTGTTACCGGAACATCTGGATTTTAAACCATTACTTGAAGAAGCAAAGTTACAATTACACCTGGAAGCGGACTACCTAAGTGAAGCCGGTTCGCTAAAAAAGTTTTCGCAGTTTATAGCTGCTGATGATCGTTTTGCTATTCCTGAGGTAATAGAATGTTTAACCCGAAATGAAGTGCTAACCATGACTTTTATGAATGGCAAGCCAATTGAATCTGTGATTCAGAAGTCAATATCTGAACGCAATAAAATTGCGAGTTATATGCTGGAATTGAATTTCAATGAGGTTTTTCAGTGGGGACTGGTTCAAACGGATCCTAACTTTGCCAACTATCTTTACCAGGAAAAAAATAGCGTAATCGGGTTACTGGATTTTGGAGCTACGAGACACTATGACCAGCAAAAGAGAAAAGATTATAAACAGTTGGTAAAGGCAAGTATTGATGGTGATAACAGTGACATAATACGCTGTGCAGAAAGAATTGGTTATCTTGAAGGTAACGAGCCATCCGGGTATCAAAACAATTTAATTGAATTATTACGTATGGTGGCAGAACCACTTGGCGATAAACGAGTTTACGATTTCGGTCATTCTGATCTGGCTGCTCGCATGCATCATATTTTTATGGAAATGCGTTTAAAAAGCCGCTATGGCGTTTTACCGCCGGTTGAAGTACTTTTTTTACATCGAAAGTTGGCCGGTTTATACCTGCTGCTAACAAAATTACGTGCCAGGATATCAATGAATGATATATCAATTGTAAAAACATTAACCCAGTGACAGAAAGAGATATTATGGATAAAACTAATGTTGATACCCGTCAGGTACCTCTGTTTGTAATTCAGCTTGGTTACGCCGGGCTAATACCTTTTATGATGCTTGCAATGGCATTATGGGTATTTCCAGATATTTATTTTGAGAGAATAACTCAGGCATTACTTTCTTACGCGGCGATCATTTTAAGTTTTATGGGGGCCGTTCATTGGGGACTGGCAATGGTTATGGAAGATGCTGATAAACGCCTACAGTTTGGAATCAGTGTTGTTCCTGCCCTTGTAGCCTGGTTTGCTAGCCTGATGTCGCCAATGTGGAACTATTCAATTTTGATTGTAACTTTTGGCAGTCTTTGCCTATTCGATAATTTCATGGCCAGAAAACACAGGGCACCTGAATGGTATCCATTTTTAAGAATACCCTTGACCGTAGTGGTGATTATATCATTGATAGTTGCTCAACTTTCGTTGTTATGAAAATGATTACTGAGTAATTCAGAATGGATACCGAATGTCCTCAATATCCGGAAAGCTCAATGTGAATTGGTGATAAAGCCAGACAAAGTGACTGATAATTCCTTTCGGATATCGATGACCTTAATAAATAGTTTTTCGTTTCATAACCAAAGTATGGCATTGACTCATGAACTTGGCCACTTAACTTGACAGAGCCCTTACAGGCTTGCTAACCCAACTCAGGTCTGCGAAGGAAACCATTCATTCACTTCACTCAGTCGAGTTACATGCAGATAGCGTTGGATTTGAATACGAAAATAAGCATTATCTGGCGAGTCAATGAATTCATGCATATGCGGATGCTTTTGTATGAGGGCTTGCTTGCATGTTTCTATCTCTTCCACCACGCTCAACCGGACCGCCCGCCCCGTTGCAGTAAGTGCATCAATACCTGAATCATCAGTAGTATGGTCATCGGCCCGATTATCTATCACCAAAGCAACCTGATCGCATTCAGTGAGAAGGCGATACTTATGAGTTGCAATTGGCGTGACGAATACCACCGCATTCAATTGCGAATTTACCGCAAAGGCAATCACGGAGCCGTAAGGCTGTCCTGAGCCTTGGGTGCACAACACACAGTAAGACTGACCTGTCATCAGCGCATGAATGTTGTCGTATAAGTTTCTCTCACGAGGCTGTTTAAGTGAATACGTAGAGTTCGACTTATACAGCATCGTATCGTTTGATTCTCCCATTAGATACACCTTTTAATAACCATACTATTACCTGTAAAACTTAGTAGATCTATTTCCATGTGACGCTGGTTCCTCAATACGTTGGAAGGTGAGGTCGTAGGTGACAGCCACCAGGGTTTTTCCCAGCATCGCAAAACCACCAAGCAGAGCGGCCGCTATGAGTTGCCTGACCTGTCTCTTCTACATTTCACCCATAACCGTTGGCAAGATTCTAATAGGAAACTCATAACGAAACCTTCCAGCTTGTCCACGGTATGCATGTCCTTGTCATCACGCCCTGAAAAGTTTAGTAACAACACCTGATCTGAACGCATGGATTGCGTCATCTCCATCGCTTGTGCAACCGCATGCCTGCGGGGATTGATTATGACTTCGGTCAAGTTGAGCCAATGGAAGGCCTCCAAGGGCTCTTTATCACTGACTGCGGCATAGGCGGCGTGGCCGCTGTCCTTAACCACGCATGCTCCACCCACGCCGGGATAATTCAAGCCAGCAGTGTTCGAGTGGGTCTCTGTGATCTGACCGTCACCGGCCGCCATCAGATAGGTGTGATTGCCGTGCAGGACTCCAGGTCAGCAGATAGTCTGCCAAGGATAGGCAATTCAAAGACACTTTTCAATCTATAAATCGAAAATTGTAACATTTTGATGTTTTAAATCAGGTAATTGGTGACAGACTTATGGTGTGAGTTGTTTAAAACTTTACTTGATTACCCATAAAGCTCCGCCATCTTCAGGAGCTTCCCAATCATTGGTGGTGTTCGCATTGCCACAGATAGAAAGCGTTGCATCATATCCTTTAAATTGAAACGTCTGTTAAATCGATAACAGAATTCAGCAAGGTAACAAGGTAAATGCCGTGAGTTTATTGAATGATAACTGCCCCTCATAGAATTTTTTATATTACCTATCATGGTATTAACCCAGATAAATTCAATTTTATCGACGCTAGGAGCCTGTCCGAGAATAAGCCCCGCAGGGTCGCGATATTTTAACACCAATA
>CBDTVA010000165.1:0-6242 GCA_965363935.1 uncultured Gammaproteobacteria bacterium
CAGGAACATTCAAACTCCCGTTACACTTATATTTTAAATACTTTGCGACTAAAACAGGCATCGGGTGAATTAGCCAGAGTTGATTTAGAAACGGTCAATAGCTGGTTAAGGCAGTAATTTTAAAAATAACGGAACCAGTTCACACTTTTCGACATGCTCACCGGCGCAATGCCGGGACTTATTTACCTGACTTCAGTTAAACACTATAATATTTTTTCTCTTTAAATAAGTGGCAGGTTTATGGCTAAATTCCACTTGCTTTTTTCAGGTGAAATCAATGATGAATTTGAACTTGAAGTCGTAAAAAAAAATTTCAAAAACTATTTCCATCTGACCGACCTGCAAATAAACTATATTTTTTCTGGCAAAGAAATCATTCTTAAAAAAAACCTGACCCAGAAAAAAGCTTTACAATTCGCACTGCAATTTGATAAATTGGGTGGCATCAGTCACTTTGTATCTATAGCAAAAGAAATCTACCTTCCCCTGGGTATAGCTGAGAACAGACGAAAAAGAGTAAGGCGAAAGATAACTGAGCGCCGCAAGCATTACCGGGCTGGAATTATTACCAACAGACGTTCAAATATTACCCGAAGAAAAGATAATCCGAGCTATGATTCCGCATAATATCACTCAAAAAAGCGGAGTAAAGCCTATATTTTTACCCATATAGCTTTAAATTTTTCCGTCTTTTCCTCTTTTGTAACCTGTTCAGTAAATGTTTTAATTTCCTCTTTTTCAAATAAATACAATGAATAGTCAAGAACTTCACCCACCTTTTTTGTTAGTTTGATATCAATTGAACCGGTTTTGTGGGTCAATTTTAGATGATCAGTTCGTGCATTATAAAATTTTTCTATAAATGTATGGGTAAAAAGGACGGGTTTATAATGATTTTCTTTACTTCCTGGAATAACAAAGCTATCCAGGGTGGTAATTTTCTCTGATATATCATCGTGCAGGTGTCGTTCAATCTGTTTGTTTTTTGTTATCTGTACAGATTCAGCCATTGAACTTAAGTGTTCAATACCACATTCAATGTCACCTTCCCTGCTCTCATGTATCCAGCGCAAATAGCCGGTATGAATACGATCATCGGAGTGTTTTATGGCAACGACTTCACCGATTTTTGGCAGAATAGCTGTTTCTGATTCAATATTTAATTTAATGCGAAATCCCATTTCAGATTCATCCATAAGAAATGCCTGATAAGAAGAATAAGCTGTAGCAGTAAACTCGATTTTCTGATTCTCCCTGTCATCCAGATTAAGGATTTTAGGTGAGATATCTATTTGTGATAAAAATTGTGAAATACTGGAAACACCCATAACTATAACTACAGGCTCAATTAAATCTTTTCTCTGATGGTTACGATGGTTATCACCCAACCAGATAGACTGTAGACGTTTGAAAAAATAAGCGGCAATCTCTGACGACTGTTCTGTTTTGCTCATATGTTTAAGCAGTTTGTTTGTTTCCAGTCCACAGACAATTTCGTATAAATTGTCTGGTAATACCATGTCATTGTCAGTACTATCATCTGTATTTCGGTGATTGGGAAAAGGCGGCAGATCACTATAAGGTTTAATAAAAAAGGGCGGCTTTTTTTGCAAAGCTTTGCCATTATCCAGTATTAAATGAGCATATTTTGCCCAGCCATCCAGTTTTTCCCAAAGCACTTTCATTTCATTTGTTGATAAATGGTAGGGATTGGCTAAGGAAAATAATAGTATTTTTTTATATTGATCTTTTACACTTAATGGCACTGAAGTAAAAGGTTCAGGCACCTGTCTCTTAGCTGTTTTAGCTGCCAGATTTTTTTTTGATGTGAATTGAAACAGTTGATGAATATCCCTCCAGACACCCATACTGCAATCTGTATAAAGCAAATAATTATAGAATAATTGCTGAATCAGATAATACATGACATAAGAAACCGCATCACTGAGATCCTTTTGTCTAATAAGAGAGGTGATAAAGTTGACATCGGATAAATCATCTATAATGATTTTATAACCAACAGCCAGTTCAGACCAGAAAGCAGCAACCAGCTCTACATACTTTGATTTTTCCTCGTCGAGCGGCAGACCGCAACCAAAAAACTTTTTAGACAGCTTATCGACCAGGTTTATAACAGGCGAATGAAGGAGTCCAAGGAAAATTAGCCGCTCATGCACAGGGATATCAAAACTATTGACTTCAACCAGCAATGAAAAATAAAGCCGGGCCTTCTCCCCTGCCTTTAATTTTTCCGTACGCTCAATCCATTGAGACATATCAGAAATAGAAGAATACAAACTGTTATCATCGGGTTTATTTCTTTGCGGTAATTGCAGCCATAAAACAGAGTCTTTCATTAGCTATCCTTTCATCTTTACCCTATAGTTCAATTAATCCATATTCTTGCATTTCTGAACATCCTCATCCAGGGTGCATCTTCATTGTCATGCTGCGAAAGCCAGGTATTTTGCACAGAACGGAAAACCCGTTCGGGGTGCGGCATCATAATGGTAAACCGACCATCCTCACTGCACAGACCTGTAACACCCAGAACAGAACCATTAGGATTGAATGGATATTTTTCTGCCGGCAGGCCATCATTATTAACGTAGCGCAAAGAGACGAGCCCTGAGTCCATGGCCTGTTGTGCTGAGCCGCCCAGTTGAAATTCCGCTCGGCCCTCTCCATGCGCAACCGCTATGGGCATTTGCGAACCGTCCATACCCGAGAAAAACAGAGAGGGGGATTTTAACACTTCTACCATTACTGTACGCGCTTCAAACTGATCGGATTCATTTTTTACAAAATGAGGCCAGTGACGAGTTCCGGGAATGAGCTCATGAAGATTGGACATCATTTGACAACCATTACACACGCCCAGGCCAAAGGTATCATCCCGATTAAAAAATTTCTGAAACTGTTCACGTGCCAGGTCATTAAAAAGTATTGATTTTGCCCACCCTTCTCCAGCACCCAGGACATCACCATAAGAGAAACCACCACAGGCAACAATGCCTTTAAAGGCATCCAGAGAGAGTCCTCCCTGCAGAATATCTGACATATGAACATCACGAGTTGAAAATCCCGCCCGCTCAAAAGCGGCCGCCATTTCGACATGACCATTCACACCCTGTTCACGTAAAATGGCTATTGGCGGCTTAATGCCTTTGTTGATATAAGGGGCAACAATATCTTCGTTTAAATCAAAACCGACTTCAGTATGTAAACCAGGGTTACCAACGTGTAAGATCGAATCATATTCCTGTTGGGCACATTTGGGGTTGTCCCGAAGTTTTTGCATCAGGTACGAAGTTCTGGACCAGGCCCGTTGATAATAACTGCGCGAATTATTCAATACCAGAGACTGATTAAAGTAAAAATTAACTTCATCAGCCTTGACCGGATGGGCAACAACATGAGTCATATTTTCCAGGCCCATTTCTCTGATATAAGTAAAGATAGCATCATGATCAGACTTTCTAATCTGAATCACTGCACCTAATTCTTCATTAAACAAAGCCGCAGGAATTTCATCCCTGTTAACACAAAGGTTGTGCAGCTTCACATCCAGACCACAATGACCGGCAAATGTCATTTCCAGCAAGGTGGTAAACAATCCACCATCGGAACGATCATGATAAGCTAAGAGTTTGCCATTAATGTTCAGTTCCTGGATCACCGTAAAGAAGAACTTGAAAGTTTCTGTGTCATCCAGATCAGGGGCTGTATCCCCGATTTGTTTATAAACCTGAGCCAGGGCACTTCCCCCCATGCGATTACGTCCACGTCCTAGATCAATCAGGACAAGTTCTGTGTCACCCTGATCCATCCTGATCTGAGGCGTCAGAGTTTTACGCACGTCCTGCACCCGGGCAAAAGCGGACACAATAAGCGATAAAGGGGCCGTAACGGACTTGTCTTCGCCCTTATCATTCCAGACCGATTTCATGGACATGGAATCTTTACCCACCGGGATAGTAATACCTAGTTGCGGACAAATTTCCATTCCGACGGTTTTTACCGCATCATAAAGCCCGGCATCTTCACCTTTATGACCCGCAGGTGCCATCCAGTTTGCAGAAAACACGATATCTGAAAGTTGCCTGATTCGCGCAGCAGCAACATTGGTAAGCGCTTCACCAATAGCCATCCGGGCAGAAGCCGCGTGATCTATCAAAGCAATCGGGGTGCGCTCACCAATAGCCATGGCTTCACCCGTTGTTTCCTGAAAGCCGCTGCAGGTCACTGCTACATCGGCAACCGGGATCTGCCACGGCCCCACCATTTGCTCCTGTACAACCATGCCTGTTACAGAACGGTCTCCGATGGTGACCAAAAATGTTTTATCCGCGACTGTCGGCAAGTGCAAAACACGCTCTGCTGCTTCTGCCAGATCAATTTTTCGTGTATCAAATGAATTTTGCCTGACCTTAACATGCTGCACGTTACGCGACATCTTTGGCGGCTTACCCAGCAATACTTCAAGAGGCATATCAATAGGTGTATTACCAAAATGTTTATCATTCAATACCAGGTTTTGTGCTCGTGTTACCTCACCGATAATGGCGTAAGGTGCCCTCTCACGCTGGCAAATCTGTTCAAATTGGTCAATTTTCTCTGGTCCTACTGCAATGACATAACGTTCTTGAGATTCATTACACCAGATTTCCATCGGTGACATACCGTATTCATCATTAGGCACCTGTCTAAGTTCAAACTCAGCGCCCCTGCCAGCATCATTTACCAGCTCCGGCAAGGCATTGGATATACCACCAGCCCCCACGTCATGGATGGACAGAACTGGATTATTTTTGCCCAGCTGCCAGCAACGATCGATGACTTCCTGACAGCGACGCTCCATTTCCGGGTTACCCCTTTGTACCGAGGCAAAATCCAAATCTTCGCTGCTGCTGCCTGAATTCATCGAAGATGCAGCACCGCCGCCTAATCCAATAAGCATAGCTGGACCACCCAGCAAAACAATCTTCGCTCCTACCGGCACTTCACCTTTATGCACATGTTCAGACTTGATATTACCAACCCCGCCAGCCAACATGATAGGCTTATGATAACCTCGTACCTCTGTACCGGAATCTGTTTTTATCGACGCTTCATAGGTTCTGAAGTAACCGCAAATATTGGGCCTGCCAAATTCATTATTAAACGCTGCAGCACCTATTGGAGCCTCCAGCATAATATCCAGAGCCGATACTATCCGATCCGGTTTTCCGTAATCATGTTCCCAGGGTTGCATAGAACTTTTGATTTTCAAATTCGATACTGAATAACCGCAAAGTCCTGCTTTGGGTTTCGAACCCTGTCCCGTTGCACCTTCATCACGTATTTCACCGCCCGAACCGGTTGCGGCACCGGGCCAGGGAGAAATGGCCGTTGGGTGATTATGGGTTTCGACTTTCATTAAAATATGACTGTCTTCCCGAGAGTATTCATATTGAGAGGTATTATAGTTTGGATAAAAACGCTGTATATTAAAACCCTCAATGACAGCACAATTATCACTATAGGCCGATAAAATACCTTGAGAATTCTGATGATAGGTATTTCGTATCATGGCAAACAGGGATTTGTCCTGCTTTACATCATCAATAGTCCAGTCAGCATTAAAAATCTTGTGACGACAATGCTCCGAGTTAGCCTGGGCAAACATCATTAATTCAACATCGGTGGGATTACGTTCCAGTCGTTTAAAATTTAACTCCAGGTAATCAATTTCATCATCCGCCAGAGCCAGACCCAGCTCCAAGTTTGCCTCCTGCAAAGCTGATTTGCCCTGCTCCAGAACGTGTACACGATTGAAAGGAGTTGGATGATGCTGGTCAAATAAGGCATGGGCCTGTTGTAGTTCAAAAAAACAGGTTTCGGTCATTTGGTCATGCAATTCATGCGACAGGTCATCTCTTTGCCTGTCAGTTAAAAGCAATCCCCGGGACATGGCAATGGTGTATAAAATACCTCGTTCAATGCGGAAAATATCTGTTAAACCGCAGTTATGAGCAATATCAGTTGCCTTACTGGCCCAGGGGGAGATGGTCCCAATCCTTGGTACCACGAGAATTTCGCTGCCCTGATAATCAACCTGTGTTGCCTGGGCTCCGTATATCAAAAGACGCTCCAGAATCGTTTGCTGTTGTGGTGTTATTTCATTTTCCGATTCAATAAAGTGTATATATTGGCTGGTCACTGCATGGATACCAGGCACGATTGCACGTAGTTTATGTAGA
>CBDTVA010000166.1:0-6240 GCA_965363935.1 uncultured Gammaproteobacteria bacterium
CAGTTGATGACTCTTGATCATCAAATGCTTCATTACCCGCTGATGGCTCATTCTTGCCGCTTTCCTGCTGCGTTTGTCCAGAAGAAGCTGACTCATCTTGTTGGGATTTGTCTCCCTTATCGCCTTTACTATTATTTTCAGTAGTGCCATCGCCATCTTTACCGGATTTGGAATTCGGATCTGCCTCGTCTTGAGCGGAGTCTTTTTCAGATTGATTACTTTGTGAATTGTCTTTCTGTTTTTGATCTTCTGACTTATTATCCGCGTTATCAGATTGTTGCTCGGATGGCTGTTTTTCCTGTTGGGTCAGTAACTTTTTTAAATAATCCCGATTTGCAGCAGCATCGCTTAATTGCGGATCTTTTTCTAATGCTTCATCATAAGCCTGAATAGCTTCGTCAAACTTTTTCAGATTAGCCAGGGCATTGCCTTTGTTGTATAAACTGCCGGCATCTTCTGTACGGGTGTATTGATCAACCGCTTTATCAAAGTCACCAGCACGGTAGTAGGATCCTGCCTTCCAGTTTTTATCACTAAATGTATCAGCTGCTTTTTGATAGTCAAGATGGTTAAACGCTTTTTGTCCCTGCTGATCCGATGTAGACCAGAGGTTTTGCCATTTCCTGGATAGGCTTTCACTGGCGTTTTCGCTGGCAAAGACGGGCTCAGAAAAAAAAGTGGGTATGATAAACAGGAATACACTGATTGCCAACAGCCCCCTGCGAAAAGCTAATAGAGCAAAAGGAAGCACAAACAGGGTAACATAGACTCCTGCATCGACCCATTGTTCAACCTGGTTATCCTGCTCCAGAAGATTGTCAATAGCTATATATTGCCTGTTCAACAGAGCCTTGTAATCACTATCATCCAGTGACAGTTTATGGTACGAACCACCCCCCAAAAGGGCCAGGGAGTTTAATGATGCCGGGGTCAATTTGCTGAGCACAACCTGGCCGGAAGCATCTTTGACAAAGCCGCCCTGACCGGGTACAGGGATAGGGGAGCCAGCCTGGCTGCCAACACCAATAATAGAAAAGGTATAACCTTGTTGACGCAGCTTTTTAATGGGACGTCTGAGTTTATTTTCCTGAGTTGAATTGATACCATCCGTCATGAGTAAAATATCGCCATGTGTAAAGCCTGAATTTTTAAAAAGTTGCTCTGCCATTAACAAAGCATCTGCAATATAACTACCAGACATTGGCATAATAGAAGTATCAAGTGCTGGCAACAGGGAAATAATCGTTTTATTATCTATGGTCAGTGGACTGACAGTATGTGCATCACCAGCAAAGGCAATCAATGCAGTCTGCCCTTCTTTTTTCTGTTTGAGTATATCAATAATTTTAAGCTTCGCACGTTCAATTCGAGATGGTTTGATATCCTGGGCATTCATAGAAAGGGATAAATCCAGGATGATCACCAGAGCGCTACCATGTTGAAAAACGGGTTGTTCTCTTTTTTCCCAGGCAGGGCCGGCCAGAGCAATTATGATTAACAGAAATGCCAATGGCGCTATCCAGTGAAATAAACCAGCAGAGTTAGTGGTGCTGTTTTTTTGTTGTGACAGTTGATACTGCAACAATGATAAATCGCATATATTCTCCCAACCACTTTTCTGCTTAGAGCGTCTGACAAATAAAAAAAACAGCAAGGCAACCGGTAATATTGCCAGGAACCATTCCGGTCGAAGAAAATGAAATGTCTGCAACATTAATTATTTCTCCCATGAGTTAATGGCTGGTAAAAAAGCAGCATGAGTGCCATGATTGAAAAAGCAATGGATAAGGGCCAGTAAAACAAAGATTTACTGGGACGAAAGGTTAGATTATCAGACTCCACCGGCTCCAGTTGATCCAGTGTCAGGTAAATTTTTAATAGTTCCTGTGTATCACGGGCACGAAAATATAGACCGCCGGTTGATTCAGCGATCTGGGTCAGGGTTTTTTCATCCAGATCTCTGGACGGATTAACCCGTTGACGACCAAAAAAGGAACGCACAATCATTTCATCTGCGCCAAAGCCAATAGTATATATTTTTATACCGATCTGCTGAGCCAGTTTGGCCGCAGTGACCGGATCGATACCGGCATTGTTGGAACCATCAGTCAATAAAATTAACACCCGTGAGTCACTTTGTTCAGCAGGTAAATCCTTCAGTCGTTTTACCGCCAGACCAATGGCATCACCAATGGCAGTCGCTCTTTGTCCGGCCATGCCAATAAAAGATTCATCAAGCATCTGTTCAATGGTTTTTCGGTCAAATGTCAGAGGTGTCTGCAAATAGGCGTGATCAGCAAATAAAATCAGTCCCAGACGATCGCCTTCACGTTTTCTGATAAAGGGCACTAGTACTGACTTGACCGCCGTCAGACGATCGACTGCGTCCTGGGCAAAGAACATATCAGCAGTTTCCATGCTGCCGGAAATATCCACCGCCAGCATCAGATCGCGGCCACTGACCGGAATAGAAATTGCCTCACCGGACCATTTCGGCTGGGCGCTGGCAGCAACCAGAAAAATCCAGGCCAGAAATGCTAATAAGACCAGGGGTGAAAAATAGCCTGATTTTTGTGCCGAGGACTGGGTACTCAGGTTGTGCAATTGTTCATAAAATGGCACTTTGAGTGCCTGTTTCTGACTGATATCCACGGGGGGTCTTAACCAGTAAAAAATGGCGGGTAAAGGCAGGAGTATAAACATCCATGGCCAGTCAAAACTATACATGTTCAGGGCCCTGTGGAATTATTTTTTGTTGCATGTCTTGTGCAGCGTCAGAGGCGTGCATTTCTACCAGCTTTTTTGAAGTTTCAAAAAGTTGTGATAATAATTCAGTATCAACGGATTTATGACTTGGCTGATAAGGGATTTTGGTCAATAGTTCAGAGAATTTCTGACTAAATTGCTTATTATCCGATTGCGTGTCAGACGGCAACTGGTCAAACATCTGATCAAGTAAGTTGAGCCAGTGCTCATCGGTTAATGAAGCAACGTTGTCTCTCTGATACAGGGACAGTGCATAGCGACGTAAAAAAATGGATAATTTTTTTACCGCTTCCTGAGGTCTGTTGTGTGTTATATAGTCTTCCTTGATGCTCATAAGTTCATCCAGGGCCTGGGACTTTAATTTTTTACCTGAACGGGGCGATTTGACAGGCCTGGCTTTCTTTAAAAAAAGCGTTAAAAAAATTGCCAGGATCATCAGTGCCAGTAAAATCCACCATCCGTGTGCAACTGGCCACAAGTCGATGGCTTCTGGTAAATGTATATCAGCCAGCTTAGCCGGATCAAATTGTGCTGTGCCCATTTGTTCTGGCACCTGAGTTGACATTGGATCTGCAGCGGGCATGATTAGTGTCGGCTCCTGGCAATTCGGCGAACACTGGAATCTTTACCCAGAGTAGCAAGAAATTTATCTGCAACATTATCATTTGTCGCCAGACTAATGAGATGAATTTGATTGTGCAAACAAAACTGTTCCATTTCTTCTACTTTGTTTTGAAACAGTGCCTGGAAGGATTTCCGTAGTGATGTGTTGCGAGTGTCCAGCAATTGATATTGTTCACCATTACTGATCCCGTATTGACCAGGCGGTGGCAGTTCAGTCTCTAAAGGATCGTAAATGTGGGTCATAAGCAAATCATTATGCCGGGCAATATGGCGAATGTGTTTAGTTATTTCTTCATTGGTATTTTTGAAATCACTGGCCAGCAGGACTATGCTGCCGGTCTGAATAACCTTTTGAATGCGTGCAAACAGGAGTTCCGTATTTAAGCGATTAGAGTTTAATTCGTCCGATTGGATAGCAGAGAATGAATTGCTTTTATCCTGCTGTTTCCCATCAGTTGAATGTTGATTATGACTGTTTTTATTATGGAAGTCCGTCATTAGTTTGAGAAAGCGTAGTACACCCTGATGTCCGCCTTTGGGGCGCATTTCCATATGAGTTGAGTCATTAAATACCAGGCCGCCAATCCTGTTATGGTTATCAGCACCTGCCCAGGCAATGAGAGCGGCAGCTTTGGCGGCGGTTACTGATTTCAGACAATGCCGGGTACCAAAATACATACTGCTGCTGAGATCAACAATAATAAAAACCGGACGTTCCCGTTCTTCCTTAAACACCTTGGTATGAACCCTGTCTGTTCGTGCAGTGACATTCCAGTCAATATTACGAATATCATCTCCGGGTTGATATGGGCGTACTTCATCGAAATTAAGCCCACGACCTTTAAATGGCGAACTGTAATTACCCGACAGGGAAGAATAGGCTTTACGCTGTGAGCCAAGAGAAAGGTGTGTTGACTGATAGCGCAGTTTTATCAAATGCTGCAAATCAACCTGGGTGGCGCGGGTGATCTGATTTTTTACATCCAGTGCATTACTATTATCTGATGCTTTGTTGCTGCTGGTGAACATAGATTGTATGGATTGCCAGATACTCATGTTCTGTGAACCTTCATGGGGTAAAATTTTGCTCATTCAGAAACAGACAATTTAAGGAACAGCAATATAGCTTAACAGTTTGGATATAAAATAATCACTGTCAATACCATTGGCTTCTGCTTCGAAGGAAAGCAACAGGCGATGACGAAAAATATCCCCTACCACAGCTTGAATATCGGATGGTGCGACATAGTCCTTGCCAAACAGCCAGGCATGAGCGCGGGAGCAGCGATCCAGTGCGATTGTTGCTCTGGGGCTGACCCCGTAGTTTACCCAGCCAGAAAGTGACTGGTCGTAGGGTGAAGGGTCGCGGGTTGCAAGAATTATTTTTAATAAATATTCTTCAACTTCATCACTCATATGAATATTAAGAATTTCATGTCGGGCGGCAAATAAAACCTGTTGTGAAATCAGCGGCTGTTTGTTGTCACTTGCGACATTTTCTGTTGCTTTTAAAAGTTCTTCCTTAGCTTCCTGCCGGTTGAGAGCCAGAATTAATTTTTCAGCATCCTGTCTTGGGTATTCAACTTTGATGTGCATTAGAAAACGATCAAGTTGTGCTTCCGGGAGGGGATAAGTACCTTCCTGTTCAATAGGGTTCTGAGTGGCCATTACCATAAACAGTTTGGGCAGGGTGTAAGTTTTCCGGCCAATGGTAATTTGCTTTTCAGCCATGGCTTCCAGTAAAGCGGACTGGACTTTTGCCGGAGCACGGTTAATTTCATCCGCAAGCAACAGATTATGGAACAGCGGACCCTGCTGAAAATGAAAAGTACCTTCCTGAGGCCGGTAAATCTCGGTTCCGGTTAAATCGGCTGGTAACAAATCCGGTGTGAATTGAATGCGATGAAAGTCGGCTTCAATCAGATCGCCTAACTCCTTAATGGCTCTGGTTTTTGCCAGGCCAGGTGCTCCTTCAACCAGAAGGTGGCCGTCTGCCAGTAAAGCAATAAACAGTTTATTAACCAGTGCATCCTGGCCAATGATTTTCTTCTTTAAACAATCTCTTGCGTGGGTAATTTGTTGATATAAACTCATGGTTTTTTATATTCTGATATTATCGTTTTAGTATTATAGAGGTAAGGTCAATTTTGCTGTTCAACAACTGCATTAGTAGACAGGTTGGGAAAATAAAAGTTCATGCCAGTTCACGGGCAGTTAAGACTATTTTTTTGCGTTTAAAAAGTAATTGCCAGCGACTGCCACCAAGTTGCTGCCATAGCACCGCTGAACGAATAGCTGACAGTAACAGGGTACGAATTTTATTGGCATTGTCCGGATTGTTCAGGAAACCGGGTTCACCTGATACCATAATGCGTGGATTTAATTTGCTAATGGTTTCCGTGTAAATTCCACCCAGACCGGCATAGACATTGGAATGACCGAGTCCAAAATGCTCAATCTGGTTGTGGCTTTTTTCAATTCCATCGCTTAATTTTTTCAGCATACTCTGATCTTTCAATAACTTGCCAGCCAGAAACAGGACACTGATTGAATAGCGGGTTAGTTCTGTGTCACGCGCTTTATCAGTACTGCCTAATTGTTGCTGGACAAGTGTCAGACCTTCATGAATATTGGCAATGCCCTGAAATACCTCCAGGGTATTTTTCGGTTCAGTATTAAGAATGGCCTTTACGGCTATATCCAGATAGAAAGGATCGCTTTTCCCGGTATTGGCCAGCTTTTGTACCTGACTGCAATTCTGGAAAATTCCGGCCAGGGCAATGGTTCGTTCTTCCATGGAGCTTAAATGTTCTGTAGTCAATCTAGTGTTTCTCTGTGTTTGATGGCTCT
>CBDTVA010000167.1:0-6224 GCA_965363935.1 uncultured Gammaproteobacteria bacterium
AAGTCAAAAATCCTTATCCTGGATGCCAAGGACAAGTTTTCCAAGCAGGGCCTGTTTACCCAGGGTTGGGAAAAGCACTATGGCTATGGTACCGACAACAGCCTGATTGAATGGGTTAAAGGTGCTGAGGGTGGTATTATTGAAGGCATTGACGCTAAAACCAATACCGTCATCGGTAGCGTTGATGAGTATAAGGGTGATGTCATTAATGTTATTCCCGCTCAAAAAGCAGGAAAAATCGCCTTTAATGCGGGGCTGGTTAATGACAAGGGCTGGTGTCCGGTTAATCAGCAAACATTTGAATCAACCAAGCATAAAGAAGTTTATGTCATCGGTGATTCCAGTGTGGCTTCACCAATGCCCAAGTCCGGTTATGCAGCAAATTCTCAAGCTAAAGTCTGTGCCGCAGCTGTTGTGGCAAGTCTGCAAGGGAAGCCTGCTCCTCACCCGACATTTGTCAACACCTGCTACAGCCTTATCTCTCCAGACGATGGTATTTCCGTGGCCATGGTGTATAACTTTGACGGCACAAAAATCCAGAAAGTTAAAGGCTCAGGCGGCCTGACCCCCATGGATTCTTCTGAAGCCATGAGAAAACGTGAAGCACGTTATGCTCATTCCTGGTTTAAAAATATTACCCACGATATCTTTGGTGGCTAATTGTTCTTTATTTATAAAAGTTTGTAAATGAAGAGTTATTAAATAAAGTATAAGTTCAAAAAGCCAATTTTCATTCGGGAATTGGCTTTTTTATTGACAATCCATTGCTATCAAGTAATTATTAAGCAATGTTAAATTATTAGCATTTTATCTCTTATCTGGAAAAAAGCATGGCAAGACGTAGTGATCATACTCGAGAAGAACTTAAAGAGCTGGCCCTAAAATCTGCTGAAGAACTGCTTAATGATAATTCATCCAGTGAACTCAGTACCCGGCAAATTGCTACAAAAATGGGCTATACCGTGGGTACTCTGTACCAGATTTTCAAAAATCTCCCCGATCTGCTTCTGCACGTTAATGCCCGCACTTTAAAGAAACTTTATGAGGACTGTCAGAACCTTGATACTAATAACCAGTCAGCTCAGGACATTATTCTTTCTTATGCCAGGGTATATCTTGATTTTGCTCATTCTCATCCCAGGCTGTGGGAATTGATTTTTGACAATGATATCTTAAGTGTCGAAGACTTACCTGACTGGTATCTAAGCCAGGTGAATGCTCTGTTTTCTCTCATAGAAGTACAGCTTAAAATAATCCAGCCTGATGTATCCGGGCAGGAAATCATCAAAACAAGCCGGGTCTTATGGAGCAGTGTCCATGGTATTTGTACTCTGTCTATCAAAAATAACCTGTTTGCCGAGTCTGCCTGCAGCTCAGACGATTTAATTAAGTCCCTGATAACACATTATATCAGGGGCTGGATTTCAGAAATCGACTGACTGGTTTATTCAGTCTCTTATATGAAAATATTTAACAGAACACGCTATTATGCCAGACACTCAAGCAGGATCATCACCAGTATCCATTGCCCCTTCTTTTTCACAGTGGGGCAATCACCGCTATTTTCCCATAAGCCAGTTTTATAAAAACCGTTTTGGCGAGAAAGTTTATAAAGTCTCGGTAAGCATTGCCGAAACCTGTCCCAATCGTCAGCCTAATAGCCGTATGCCCTTATGTGTTTTTTGTGATGAATGGGGATCTGCCGCCTATCACCTGGAGCGTGACAAGTCACTCAGAGAGCAAATCAGCACCAATCGTGACAAAATTGCCCAGCGCTACCGGGCAAACAAATTTCTGGTCTATTTTCAGTCTTATACCAATACGTTTGATCGAATCTCGGAACTGGAACAGCGTTTTGACATAGCTCTGGATGAGGATAATATACAGGGCATCGTATTGGGTACCCGTCCCGATTGTTTGCCGTCGAGAGTATTGCCGCTGCTGAAAAAAACTCATGAAGCGCATTATGTAATGGTTGAATTGGGCCTGCAAAGTTTTTTTGATCACCATCTTACCTTTCTACAACGTGGTCATGATGCCAGGCGTGGTTATGATGCCATACAGAAATTGTACGAACACACTGGAGTTGATACGGGAGTACACCTGATTTTCGGCCTGCCTGATGAGACAGATGAGGAGATCATTCAGACCGCACAAATTATTAATGAACTTCCGGTGTCTAATGTCAAACTGCACAATCTGCATGTTCTGACCAAAACACCTCTGGCCGAGATGTATCAGCAGGGCAAATTTCTACCTGTAGAGCTGGACGTCTATATTGAAAAAGTGACCTTGTTTTTGCAACATCTTTCACCGACTGTTGCCGTTCAGCGCCTGGCTGCTGTTGCCAGCCGCTGGGACGAACTGATCGCACCCGAGTGGACCAGAGAAAAAATGCGCCCTACACAAAAGATTGAAGATCGCTTAAACGAACTCGATATCTGGCAGGGTAAAAAGCTATAAAACAAATTTCATAGTGACTCTGGATTGATGCTCAGTGGAAAAACGCTGATCAATTTTTTCTGGGTCTTTACCACTTTGGCTGATGAGAAAACAGTCGAAAACATGAAATAGCACTTATAGTATAATGTTATTGCATACCACTGCATAAACATAACTTTATAAGGAATCTATAGAATGTCAGCGACTGTATCTCTAAAAGGATTATACCAGTTTTCTGGTTGGATAATTGACAATATTGATCTCAATTTTAAACAAAATACTGGCGATGTTTTCCTTCGTAAAGATGGTCGAAAAAAGGTTGATAATTGTCCTTATTGTGACCATCCCATGGGAGCAATGAGAGTCGTCATGAGGCGAGCTTTAGATTTGCCTGTTGGAACATTGAATCAGATGACTATTCATTTTACAGCATCTCAGGGGAAATGCTCTAAATGTGGTCATTTTCATACTTTCTTGCCAGAGGGAATAGAAGAAAATAATCTTGCTCTACGTAGTATCCGAAATAAACAACCGTATAACTTCGAGCATTCTTTAAAAATAATTCACGATATACTTGAGTTAATTTTTCATGAGCCTATTAACGTCAATAATGAATATTAACCAAACAAGCAAAATACATAATCCGGATTTTATCTCAGAGAATATTGCTCACTACAATGTGAAACTGGAAAAGGAAAATAAAATTGGCGAAATTCAGCAAAAAAAAGAAGCTGAACTCGAAATTGTAATGACGATGCTGGAAAAAGGTTATATCAATTATTATAAAATAGATGAAATTTTTTAACGCTTTCATCGATGGAACAATACAAAATAATAACTGAAGGATCAAATGAAGATATTTTGGCAATGCATCGGAATTATTTTTTTAATATTTTTAATACAATCTGTGTATGCATTTGATCATCAGCATAAGCTATGGCATTCAATTCTGCAAAAAAATGTGCATACTACGCCTAAAGGCTTGTCCAGTCGATTTGATTATAACAACATTAAACGCAACGACACACAATTAAAACAATATCTGACAATACTTTCGTCAGTTGATGAAAATGATTTTCAAAAATGGTCAAAGAATGAAAAAAAATCATTTTTGATTAACGCCTACAATGCCTTTACCATCCAGCTTGTCTTAAGCCATTACCCTGACATCGCTAGTATAAAAGATATTGGCCACTGGTTTGGCTCGCCCTGGAAAAAGAAATTCTTTGTCCTGTTGAATAAAGAAAGAAGCCTTGATGAGCTGGAACATACTATTTTACGAAAAAAAGGACACTATGATGATCCCTATATTCATGTCGCTCTGGTCTGCGCATCAGTGGGTTGCCCCGCACTAAGAAATCAAGCTTATACACCTGAAAATATTGAACAGCAATTGTCAGAAAGTATGCAGCGTTTTCTTTCAGACAAGAAACGTAATCGTTACAATTCCAAATCCAGAACACTTGAAGTTTCAAAGATTTTCAACTGGTATGAAAGTGACTTTAATAAAGGTCATAGAGGATTATTTTCCCTGAACGATCTATTTTCTCGTTATTCTGAGTTGCTTACAAATAATATAGAAGACCAGATAATGATTCAATCAAAAGAAATTGACATTATCTTTCTTGAATATGACTGGAGCTTAAATGATTTTAATAGTAAAAATTAAGACCTTCCTCAATACCACTTCGAACAATAATAATTTATAAAGTTAGAATCAGAAATCAAAGTCTTGCGCCTGTTTTTAATGTTCCTATGAACTTTATTAAGTATATTCCGAGTTCTACGCTCGTAGGGTTACGTATGGTTTAAACAGGGATTGCATCATATCATGGTATCAAGATGCCAGTTCATGTTTATAGCATTGAACGACTTTAATTTATTATGCGGAGATTCTCTTATGAATTTTAAACTATTAAAATTATGACTTTATTTATACCACTTCTTGCATTATTAACACTACCTGTTCAAAGTATGGCAGAAACATTTACAGGCAAGTTAAATGGACATGGGTGCGCTCATGCTGGTACGACCTGTCCTGTTGATCGACTTGATCCTCATATTGCCCTTGAATCTGATTTTGTCCTTCAAAAACAGGATGGCGACTATTATTTTCTAAAAATGCCACGCAGCACCAAGGTTCGATACGCTTTAGAACATGTTCAGGTTACCGGTGAACTCAATAAGAAATACCACTCTATTAATGTCGATGAATTTAAAGTCAAAAAGAATGGTAAATTGTAATGTCCCGAACTACAAAGGAGAGAACTGGATTCTCTGTATAATAGCGAGAAATACAGTGCTCCGATTTTTCTTGACTAAGCTTCAGAGATTGGTCTGGTTATAGCTAAAAATACTTGATCTATAACCAGTCCATTACAAATATCATATCGACAGTATTTTTATTAAACTTGAACTATGAAAAACAAACTGCTTTTATTTCTACTACTACTTTTAACCTCTCACAGTTATGCGTTTCCGCCTGGCATAAAGTACATTGAAAAGCCCTGGAAAGCACCAGAAATTGGTTTATCTGATATTAATGGACTTAAACACACTCTTGCTGATTATCAGGGTAACCTCTTAATTGTTAATTTCTGGGGAACATGGTGCCAACCTTGCAGAAAAGAAATGCCTTCATTACAACGAGCTTATGAACAGCTTATTAAAGATAACATTCCAGTTATTGCAATTGCCATTGGTGATTCACTGCCCGATATTATTCAATATAGAAACAATAATCCTGTCAATTTTTCACTGCTTTCAGATGCAGACAGTGTTGTTTCAACTAATTGGTCTGTACCGGCCCTGCCGACAACCTATATTGTTAATCAAAATGGTGAAGTCATTATAAGGATCATTGGTCAGTTCGAATGGGATAATCACAAATTTATAAACGAAATTAAAGCATTAAACAGAAACGATAGACAGAAGTCACAAGGAAGTCTATAGGAGCCAGGTTTGAACGTGTAATAAAGTTGCAGACTAAAAATTGGGAATTACGAATGAATGACAGCGACAATTGATCATTAAATTAAAGATTGCTCAAATAACATTGAAATAAGAAATTTATTGTAACCAGCCAATGAGCTTTTGAAGAGAAAAGAAACCACCATCCACTTATAGACATTTTTAACTCAATTGTTTAGCATAGTCATAATTATGAATAGCTTACTCACTAAATGATAAGCACTATTTTTCATCAACCGGTTCTCCGCAATCGTTTGTTGGCCATCTTTATGCAATACCAATAGGTTTGCTATGCCTGGTTATTAAAGTGTATTCATGAGCATTCAGAGCTTTGGTTAATTTAGCTGGGTTTGTCTGTAAATCTTTTATGCCGAGAGAATTTATTTTATTTCTCCTTTACTGAATAATGCATATTATACTTACGAGTAGCAGTACATTTAAGTTGTTATGTATTAGAGATGTCAGAGTAAATTGAAGTCTAAACTGTGATATTTGAAGTAAGTTAGCAAATGACTTCTATTGAGAAATGAAGACGTTCACATGAAAAAAATCCACTTGAGTTTATTCGCCCTTTATTTATAAGGTTGATGAAAATACTTTACCTTAGTCGCACGATAAGCTTTATAACGCAATACGAGTACGTAATCCCCATACATATTCTGTATCGTCGCCCAGATTACGAACTGGGTCGAAGATGACTTCAAGTATGGGGCCGATTTGAATCTCCGGCGTCAACTGCTCACAATAGTCTTGCTTTACCTTATGAAATCGCTGCCTGGATTCTTGAATTTGTTTTCTTTAATATACTGCCA
>CBDTVA010000168.1:0-6215 GCA_965363935.1 uncultured Gammaproteobacteria bacterium
AATCTTTTTATCAACTCACTTTGAATTATTTATGCCACTTCCGCAGGTCATACCGGCCCACCATTCCCGGGCGGGTGAAAGGCGTGTACCAATCCCCCTGATTGTCCAGAAAATAGAGACTGCGCGGATAAGGTGTATTGATGCCTGTCAGGGCTTTTTCATACCATGCACGATTATGCTGTACCCATTCGATGGCGGGTGCGCCCACAGGCCGCTGCCAGGGTGCAGTGCCAGCGACAGGGTAATCTGCTGCCATCGCTGACGAAGAAACAGTGGAGAACATAAACAACCACAAAAAAGGTGTAGAAACTGTTTTGATTTTGGTATTGATAGTCATAGCCCTTATCGCTCTTGTTATCGTGTTCCGTTTCAAATTGAATCCCGATGTGATCAGGTTGAGTGTCATATAGCAACGCCTGTGCCAGTGCCATAAAAAATGATGTAACATTATGAAAAACAAACAAATAAATGATTTTTTTAGAGTGGTCTGGTATTCTGAAAAATAAAAAACCTGACATTGTGTCAGGGCTTCTATTAAAGTTACTAGTGATGTGAAATGGCCCGGCTTTGATGCCTTTCAGAACAATAAGAAAATGGTATTAAAAAACAATTACTTGTAACTGTTTTTTTGGTTTTTTATTAGCGGTGACAATTTGTCAGGATGCAGATATGCATCCTGAACAGGGGGGAGTCAGTTAAGGACAATTACGCTTCCGTTAGTGTTTTTGATAGCGATTTGATGCAACAGCGTAAAAGGGGCTTTATCTGAAACAATGCTGATGATATAAACATTAAAAATTTTCCGTATTTTCCCTACCGTACTATCGGCAAGAGACTCATTTTTCAGCCATCCCCGTGCAATGTCATGCGCTTCCTGCCAACTGTCAACGGGTAATAAAACTGCTACTATAGGCTTTATGCCGGGACAGGGAAGGAGTTTTTTAGCAATAGTTTTCTTTTCCGGATAAAGTTCAGGGGGGTACAGTATGACACTACCATCGGAATGATTACTGATATGCCATCCGCTGGCTTTTAGTTTTTGCTGCATGTCCCTGAAAGATCTATCATCGTTGCTCTTAATAGCAGGGTTGATCTCTTCTGGCCTGGTAGTTGATGCTATGTGTGGAGGCGTCAGAAGCATAGCGCCATCAGCATCAAGTTCTGCCGTCCATCCAGCATTTTGAAATTTCTGCTGCAGTTGTTGCCATTGTTCGTTTATTGAGGTGTTTTTATCTGATTGATTGCCTGATACGATATCTGATGATTGGTGTGGGATCAAAATTAAACTGCCATCTGTTTTGTGTTCAATACGCCAACCACGAGCTTTTAGCTCGTTTGTCAGAGCCTCCATATCAAATTTCGCCGATATCCCGGAGAGACTATTTTCTGGTCGTATTTGTGTAACGGGTTCAGTTTTATTGATAAGAGATTGCTCATAATTTGAGACTGATTCCTGAGCACTAATGCAATTCATAGAACTAAGTAAGAGAGCGCTAAGCAGAATGTGAAAAAATATGGTTTGTTTTTGCATGTTTGTTCCTTAAATAGGGTGGTGAGTTGAAAAAATATTTTCTTTCAAGGATAAAGCAAGAGGCACGCCATACATCATAAATGTGCTGGATGCTTAGGCTATAGCGGCAGTTTTTTTTTACTTGCTCTGGTCAATCGTAAATTTATTGCTCAGACATGACAAAATGTCAGAGATATATTTTTTTCATTAGTATAATATCAATTGAAGTACCGGGATATTCCCCGTGCATTAGTGCATCAGAGCTGTTTTATTGATGTGTTTGGAAGGGCGTGCAGTCATGACCAGATTTGTAAAAAGCCTCAATCACAAATTTACTCTAGCCACTATTTCTGGTTTTTTTATCAGCTCGCTGGTCTTTCTGGGCTTGTTTCTGGCTTTCTATCAGTCTGAACTGGAAGAGGAACGTTCTCAGGCGGCTCGTGATGTCAATAACCTGCTCCAATCTTCATTGGAGAATGCCATGCTCAAGCGTGATTTGGAAGGCCTGGCCTTTATTGTGAAACGTTTGGGTCAGCAAGATAATATTAGTAGTGTAATGATCGTCAATCCAGGGGGGCGAGTCCGTTTTTCCAGTCATCCGCAATACATTGACAAGGTGCTGGATGGGGAATGGCTTCAGAAACGCCATCAGGAAACAAATTTTATTCACAATGAACAGGGTATCGAAGTTCTTCGCAGTATCAATCCCGTACATAATAAACCCCAGTGTCAGGAATGCCATGGCTTAGTGGCTGAGAATCCGGTCAATGGCATCCTGCTGGTGGATTACCAAGCTTCCTCTATTCGTCAAAAAGCACGTAGTACGACTCTGATACTTATGGGTGCAGGTGCGCTGATAGTGATAATTAATTTACTCGGTGGCTGGTGGTTTATCCGCCGTTTTATTTTGCAGCCGGTTAAAACTCTTAGCAGTGCCAGCCATTCCCTTGCTAAAGGCCAACTGGATACCCGTGTAAAATTACCCGGTAATGATGAGCTATCTGAATTGGGTGAAACTTTTAATTTAATGGCCGCAAATCTTCAGACCACTATGCGAAATCTGGAAGAGGAACAGGTTTTTCTTCAGGCCATGGTGGATGCCATTCCCGATGGTCTGCGTATTATCGATGATGATTTTAATATGCTGCTGGTTAATCAAACGTTTCGTGAACAGACTGGTTGCGCGGACAAATTATGGATTGGGGAAAAATGTTATACTGCCACTCAGAGACGGGATACGCCCTGTCCTGCTGAGTTAATGAGCTGTACCTTGAAAGAGGTTCAAAAGACAGACAAGCCTTATAAGGTGATTCGTCGTCATACTCAATGTGATGGTAATACAATTAATGTCGAGGTTTTTGCTGCACCGATGACTATTATCAAAGATGGCAAAGAACAGACTTTGATGGTGGAGTCTATCCGCGATCTCAGCCAGGATGTTCGTTTTACTCATGAACAGCGTTTGTCTGAACTGGGTCGTCTGGCCGCAAATGTGGCTCATGAAATATACAATCCACTGAGTTCTATGAAATTAGCCCTCAATTCACTGATGATGAGCATTGACAATGAAAGACAAGCTCATAGCGAGAAAGAGAGACGTTCCCCTGAAATCGGCAACTACCTGGACATTGTTACGCAGTCGATGGATCAGTGTATTCAGGTGACCGATCGCCTGTTACGTCTTAGCGCTGCACCACTGGGCCAAAAGGAACTGGTGGATGTTCATCATGCAATAAATGATATTCTCGGCCTGGTGCGATGGGATGCTCAGGAGTCATCCATTGAGGTGATTGAATTATTTCCGGATCAACTTTTGCGGGTCTTTGCCAGTGAGAGCGAGATGCGCATGTTGTTCTTGAATCTGGTACAGAATGCCTTTCATGCCATGCCTTCGGGTGGCATACTCAAAATCACCGGCAGTGTGGAAGATGAACAGGTTGTTATTCGTTTTGAAGACAATGGTATCGGTATAGCAGATGAAAATCTGACTAGAATTTTTATGCCATTCTTCAGTCGGCGTGCCGACAATGTGCATGGTACAGGACTGGGATTGCCTATTTCTCAGGCTATAGTAAAAAGCTGTGATGGGACATTGGAAGTGGAAAGCGAGTTAGGCAGGGGCAGCTGTTTCATCATGAAGATGCCGGAAGCTTCTATAGAGAGGTTAACACGATGAGTGCCAGAATACTTGTAATTGAAGATGATGAGCTGCTGAATCAGATGATTGTACATCATTTGGAAAGTATGGATCACAAAGCAGTTGGGGTGAATAGTCTACATAAAGCCAGAGAGTATCTGAGTAAACGTGAACCGGACTTGATCATATCCGATATGCGTCTTCCCGACGGCGATTGCATTAGTGAACTGCCCGAATTGATTGAATCACATCCGGTTATTGTTCTCACTGCCTATGGTACGGTGCAGAATGCCGTGGAGGCTATTCAGGCTGGCGCGGCGCACTACCTTACCAAGCCGGTGAGTCCCGAAGAACTGACTCTGACTGTTACACGAGTGCTGGAAACTGCGGCTCTGCAAGCTGAACATAAATTCTGTAAAGATCGTATCCAGGCACACAATGATAAACACCCCTTTATGATTGGGCAAAGTCCTGCCCTGGAACAGACCAAGGAGATGATTGATGCCGTAGCATCTAGCGATATGACCGTACTTGTTTTGGGTGAGAGTGGATCAGGTAAGGAACTGGTTGCCCGCGCCATTCATGAACAGAGCCAACGTGCTGAGAAAAATTTTGTCGCGGTAGATTGCTGTACCTTGCAGGAAAACCTGTTTGAGTCTGAGTTGTTCGGCCATGAAAAAGGTGCTTTTACCGGTGCACAGGGAAGGAAAACAGGCCTGATTGAAGGGGCTTCAGGGGGGACATTGTTTCTCGATGAAATTGGTGAAACCCCGCCCGTTATCCAGGCAAAACTGCTCCGTGTTCTGGAAACAGGCAAATTCCGTCGCGTAGGAGGAACCCGTGATCTTTCTTCAGATGTAAGAATCGTGGCCGCCACTAACCGGAATCTGAAAAAAATGTCTGAAAGTGAAGACTTTCGTGCCGATCTTTATTATCGTCTGGATGCCTTCAGTATTTATACCCCGCCTCTACGTGAACGTCGCGATGATATTCCTTTTCTTGTGGATCACTTTATCCAAAATCATAATTTTTCCATGTGCGTGAAAAAAACAGTGACCAAAGAAGCAATGCGCAAGCTCATTGCGTATGACTGGCCTGGAAATGTGCGAGAATTAAAAAATATGGTGGAAAGGGCTATTATTCTTTCACGAAAGAGTAAAGTAATTCGCGGGCAGCATCTAAATCTGGGAAGCTGTGAGCAAGCAGCAAAGGGTTTTCAGCTGAATATTGCTCCTGGTGCGGATCCGACTCTTGAGGAAATTGAAATATCCTATTTAAAGTTATTATTAGAAAAATATGCAGGACATCGTACAACTATTGCACAGGTAATGGGTATTAGTGAGCGCAATGTCTATCGTCTTATCAAAAAGTACGATCTTGCCGAAGAGGTTTCTCACCGCCAGGCATCTAATCATCACCATCGTCGTTCGACTAATACTACTCAGCAGGCCAAAGCAGAGAGCGTTTGAGGTGTTGATATTTTGTCAGTTTACGCTGCGCTAACCCAACCTGAATGATAAATAAACGGTGTAGAGTATGCTAAGTAATCCTTTTCTAATGCAATTGGCTTTATATTTAATATACAAGGTTAAAGGATGATTTTTGAACCCCCGATATGAAAACTGAACCACCCAATAAACTTACGTTTTTCTGTGAGCTGTACAGTGAAAATTTGGTAAAACTCTTTTCTGATCCTTGTCTTATTGAGCAGTTGCAATCATTACGCGCGACCATCAGCCTGGGTATACTGGATTTCAGTGATGAGCGTGCCCGTATCGTGCGTCAGTTAAATAAAAACGGTATACCGGTTATTGCCTGGCAGTTACTGGCATTAGAACAGGGTTATTGGTATAACATGTCCAATGCGGATCAGGCGGTTTCCGGCTATAGGGATTTTATTAAATGGACCCATAAGCATAATTTACGCTGGGCAGGGCTGGGCGTGGATATTGAACCGGATATCAGTGAATTTAAACATTTACTAAGCAATAAGTTACGAATTGTTCCGCTATTGTTTATGCGAATGTTTAGAAAAAAATGTTTCGATGACGCTTGCAAGACTTATCATTCCTTAGTGACCAAAATGCAGAATGATGGCTATGCTGTCGATAGCTATGAGTTTTTATTTATGGATGATGATCGTAAAGCGGGATCCTGCCTGCTTGGACGCATATTGGGTGTCACGGATGTTCCTGCAAACCGACGCGTGTTGATGCTTTACAGCAGTTTTTTTCGTCCTTATGGTGCTGCATTGTTATGTAATTATGCCTGTGGGGCAGACTCTGTTGCAGTGGGCTCAACAGGTGGTGGTGTGGAATTGCCTGGTATGGATCAGATCCCTTTAAACTGGGATGAATTCTCCAGAGATTTGAGACTGACACGCCGCTCATGTGATGATATTCATGTTTTCAGTCTGGAAGGATGTGTTAAGCAAGGTTTTATGGAACAATTAACTAATTTTGATTGGAACCTTCCTGTCCAGAAGCCACAACCGTTGACTTCTATGCTGACGGTTGCCCGTATTTTCTCATATCCTATTCTCTGGCTAACAGCGCACCCATATTTAAC
>CBDTVA010000169.1:0-6110 GCA_965363935.1 uncultured Gammaproteobacteria bacterium
AGGATTATAGGGATAGGTGCTGCCCCAGACTGAAGTACAACCGGTGGCATTGATGAAGCCCATTGCCGCCCGTCCATTGCCGGTCAGACCTTCGGTGTATTTCCAGTGCAGTTTTTTAATCTCGGTCAGTAATTGCGTAACCTGTTTCAGCCATTGTGGATCGATGGGTTGGGTATCGCGAACGGCTTCAACTTCAGCGGCGATTGTCGACAGGGTAATATCCGTATCACTCGATTTATCAGTATTTATTTTATCAAGAATGGTACTGATAACGTCGGGATTATCAATATTGATTTCTTCTACCAGTTTGAGCTCGATATGCAACTCCAGCCGTTTAATCAAATCTTCAAGATAGGCAACATGTTTTTCAATGCGTGGCTGCATCAATGCTTCCACCGTTGCCGTAAATAAATGTATAACAGTTTTTTCTGAGCACCCCATACAGGCCCCATCACCACTACTAAAGGAGAGATAGATGTCTTTATTGAGGAGAATATTTTCTAATACACCAATGCCTTCTTCCAGGCTATCAATACGCATGAATTTTTTTGCCGTATTAGGCAATTGCAGCCACAAGTCCCAGTTGTTACGTAAGTTTTGTACGCTTTCAGGGGTTTGAGTGACATTGTGCAAGGCATCATCAGGACAAACTGCAATACATTCCCCACAGCCTTTACAGGTGTAAGGGTTGATAGTGAGGCTGAACAGGCCGCCACTGCCCTGCTCTTTTTTCTCAGGCAGAGTATAGTAGGGTCGGGTTAATGCAAATTGAAAATCACCCAGAGCCTGGCGAAAATATTGAAATTCCAGCTCCAGTCCGGCAGCATCCTGTCCTGCAGCCTCTGGTTCAGAAGAAGTGCTTTCAGATATAACTTTAGCAATTGCCTGTTCCAGCAGTTCGCTCACTGAATCGCTTTCCTCAGCCTGATTAAACATAACACCTAAATGGCTTTCGAGCTTGCGCACCGCTCCGGGAAGGTACTTGATCGTCTGTCCCTGCTTTCTGACTCGTTGCACAACACTGTCCAGGATTTGGCTAATATCATTCACCAATCCTGGAATCGCCGTATCAGGACACACGGTGTAACACTTGCCACAGGCGGTACAGTTTTCTGCCAGCCATTGCGGGTGATGAAAACGAATACCAGTCATATCCCGAAACAGGGCAGACGCCGCAGGTATGGTACCCAGCCCGATAAAGGGATCGGCCAGATTGTCATTGCCCATTCCTCTGGCGTAAAAATTGCCGGTCTGCTCCCAAAAACGATGAATATCGCTTATTGCAGCCTGGCTTTGAGGCAAGGATTTCACCATAATGGGCAATGCCGGTTCGCTACTGACCGCAATAGCGAGCGCATCGGGCTCAGCAAGAGTCTTTTGGGTGATTTCATGTATCTCGTCGAACCCACGTTGCACCACACGTAAATTATCTTCCACCACACGGGCACCTTTAGCGCCAAACTTATGCTGTAATTGACTGTATATTGCTGTTAATAATTGTTCTTCAGTAAAACCGGCCTTTTGCATCACGGAGGTGGCCGCAAAAAATGCACCCTGAAAGGCATTACCCTGCATGCGTAATTGCAAATCCGCATCGCTGGCTTCCTCTCGGGCTATTTTAAAGGCATCCAGATAAAAGACCTGAATGTTTTTATTGACGATTATTTTTTGATAATTAGCCGGTATACCGGCCCATGTTTTCTCTGCCGTGGTTTTATCACTCTGAATGATCAATACGCCGCCTTCCCTGAGTCCTGCCAGAGCATTGGTGTGATTGAAGACATTGGGATCCGGCGAGAGCACCACGTCAACATAGAAATATTCACAATTTATGCGTATTGGCACTGGTGCGGCAGATAAATAATACGTGGTTGGCTGACCTTTTTTCTCGGAACCATATTTTGGGTTGGCTTTGATATAATAACCCAATAATTCAAACAGGGTCATCGCCAGATTTTTACCGGTCGTAATAGCGCCCCAACCACCAATGGAATGAAAACGTACGGTGATGCTTTCCTCTGGCATAAGATTAGGATTTTCTGTGCCATGAACCGCAAGATCGGCCACATGAGGATAGTATTTACTCAGGGTCTGTTGATAGATTTGTTGTTTGGGATTTTTTGCCTTGTCATGCACAAAGTCAATGCCGAGATAAAAGCGTTTTATCTGTTTTCCTTCAGGCAGCATATTCTCTACAGCACCTATCAATCCTTCAGGTTGCAAATCACGACTGCCCAGTCCAAAGGAAGCAGAATAAAGCTCGGGAATGTCCGCTATGCTCTGATAGCTTGCAAGATCAGCAATAGCAGCCTTTTGTAGCTTCGCTGCACGGCCATTTTCAATACATTGGCTGATAGTGGCGCGTATTTCCCGCATTATGGGCGGTTCGGACGCCAGAGGTTGATCCAGGCGTTCCAGTACCACAGCGCCTTTTTTACCCTGTAATATCTTACCCAACAAATCGCCGGGAAAGGGCCGGAACATAAGCAAATTCACCACACCTATTTTTAGATTTCGCTTGTCACGTAAGTAATCTGCAACCACTTCAGCACTGGGTATAACACTGCCCTGCCCTATTATTAAATAATCGGCATCCTCACAACGGTAGCTCATTACCCGAGCATACTGGCGACCGGTTAATTGATAAAATTCGTTAAAACATTGATTACTCAGTTCCTGAATGTGATCAAAGAAAAAGGGACGTTGAGCCGCGACACTTTGCATATAAGCGTCCTGATTCTGCACAATACCCGCCATAACAGGGTTGTCTACATCCCATAGCGGTGGAATGCGGGGTCGTGACTCACCATAAATAATTTTCTGTGCCGGCGTCGGGGTTTCAATCATATCATCCGGACGGCCCAGATATTCGGCAATTAATTCACGTTCCGGTAGCCGCAGGGATTCAATCAGATGGGTAGTGAGAAAGCCATCCTGTGCGACTATGCCCGGATTTAAGGCCAGTTCGGCAATACGGTGGGCAATGATATTGAGATCAGCTGCATGCTGCGCGTTTTTGGCAAATAATTGAAAAAAACCGGTATCATCAATACAGTGATAATCATCATGACCGGCATGTACATTGAGCGTTGCCTTGGTCATGGCACGCGCACCCATATTCAGGACATACGTCAGCCGCTTGCCTACTGCAGCATATAAAGACTCATGCATATAGGCGATACCCTGACCGGAGGAAAAGTTGGTCGACCTTAATCCCGTCATGGATAGCCCGGCAGTAACGGCTGCTGCCGCGTGTTCACCCTCCGGCTCAATGAAAATAAGCGGTCGCTGGGAAATATTGAGATGACCGCTTGCGGCGGCTTCCGCCCAATACTCACCCATTTGCGTAGAAGGTGTAATTGGATAGGCACCGGCAGCATCACTGGACTCTTTCTCACACATAACCACTGCAGAGTTACCATCCATTGCTGCATGGATACCGGGATATTTGAATGTTTGCTGTTTTTTATTCATAGTGTCCCTGCTGTGTTTGATACCCTGCAGATTAATCTTTTATGTTGGCGCGACCTGTAGTGCTTCTTTGCGAAGGATCTTTGCCGCAGCAGCCCCTTTTATAACTATGCCATTCGCTTCTAAATAGACTATGGCACCCGTGGGGCAGCGTTGAATAGGCATTGTTATGGTTTTATACTCTGAGTGAACATTAAACGCAGTGTAATCAATCACCGCCAGGTTGTGTTTCATAGTGATAAGATTCGGGCTATCACTGGCACAGCGTCCACAAGCCGTACACGCCACTTCACAATGAGACAGAATTTCATCACCTGCTTGCTGATTCTTACAGGCTATCCAGAGACGATGGCTTATGGAATGTAAGGAAAACAGTTCTTTGGGGCAAATATCGACACAGTCGCCACAGGCTGTGCATTTATCATCAATAACAATGGGCAATCCATGAGGGTTCATATAGATGGCAGCAAAATCACAGGCTTTTTCACAATCACCAAAGCCAAGACAGCCCCAGCCACAGCTTTTGTCTCCACCGGCAATAAGTGTGGCTGCACGACAAGACTTGAGACCGCTATAATAAGCCTGCCGGTGTGCCACATTATCGCCGCCGGCACAGGCTAAACGAGCCACCTGTTTTTCCTGTATACCCACCTCGACACCGATAAGCTGAGCAATTCTGGTTTTTATTTCATCGCTACTGACAGTACATTGAACCGGACTCGCTTTTTGTTGCACCAGCGCTTCGGCAAAAGCCCGGCATCCGGGCAATCCGCAGGCTCCGCAATTATTACCGGGTAGCATGTTTTCCACAAAATCAATACGCCGATCTTCTTCAACATGGAATTTTTTATTGGCCACTACCAGAAATGTGGTCAGTAACAACGTCAGACCGGACATTATTGCCAGGGCGATTAAAATACTCATCATTGAGGCCAATAAATTCATGGTATTGTTTAAGGTTAAGCGATTCGCTAAGACTATTCAAGCGGAGAAGAACCTTTTTCCAGTCTGTCTTACGCCAAAAGCTCAAGTGGTTAATTTACGGTAGATATCAGAGACCTTAAGGGGTAATTTATTAATATCTTCAATCAGCACATAATTGGCAGCCCCATACATATGCGGCCGTGTTACCCAACTCCGGTCGTAACAACGAACGTGAAGATGAACTGAACGCTCAGAAGACCCAGCTGGAAGCCGAACAGAAGGAAGTCCCGCAGGAAATCCTTGATGAAATCGCCATTCCCGTGGAATCCATTCTGAACCTGACCTACCGCCAGGGCTCTGATCTGCCCCAGCTGGTTGCTCCACCCTGATGTCAGTGGCCTTTGGCCGCTCGGCCAAGGACGCGGCTCTGGATGGGCAGATCATTCCCGCTGAGAAATTGAATCAGATTGCCGGTAAATAGATCACCCCACGGATCGTGATCAGAAAAAGCCCGACAGGTATTTGCCTGTCGGGCTTTTTTGTGGCATAAAAACTTAACGCTTAACGTTCTTAAAAAGTATATTCATCCAGTATTCTCTGGTAACTGCCATCTTTCTTTATCGCCGCCAGTCCCTGATTAAACTTGCTGATCAGTATTTTACTTTGTGCATTACTGATTGGAGCGGCTATATATAAATTTCTGCTGGCCAGGGGTTTGGCTAAAAAACGAAATTTCCCTCTATTATCACCCATAAAATGCTTAAGCTCATACAAAGCCAGACGTTTATCCGCAACCGCCACATCCAGCTGCCCCTGCTGAACAGATATCAGGTTCTGGGTTAATCGATTGGCCTGGAATTTTAATATTTTTGCATCGCTCATAAACTTTTCCTCATAGGCATAATCCTTCAAAATACCCACCATCAAGCCTCTCAAATCATCCAGTGAATTAAATTCAAATTGACTTTTTGAATTAGCAACCAGAACTATATTATTCTTTAAATAAGGATCACTATAAAGTAATTTCTCTTTACGGGACTTACTTTTCCAAATTGCACCAGCGACATCATAAACACCTAGCTCGGAACCCTGCAGAGCTTTTTCCCATTTTTCAATTCTTACCTTTGTCGTGTAGCCAACACGCTCAAAAGCAGTTGTGACAATTTTCATAGCCAGTCCATCACCCGGCAATGCATTATCCACATAAGGCGGCCAGATATTAGCCACCAGATTAACATTTTGCGCATGAACTTGTGATGCTATCAAACAGAAAAATAATACAATTACGAGGTTTAGCTTGTTCATTTCAATACCTGTTTATCCTTTATTTTAGAATCCTTTATTTAAAAAGTTTCCAGAGTTCTTTGATTTTACAAAAAGTGAATACAGTTTCACTCAAGTTATTTTTTGACTGATTAACAACTTTTACTTTTCTACAATGCTTACCATCGATAGTGGAGGTCTCCAGAGGTGTAATAGAGCCTGAATTATTGGACTCTGGATTTTTCCATTCACTGGTTTTGCCATCTTCGTTAATATTAAGTGCTTTATTAACCGTTGTTTGCAGCATTTCAAAATCCCCGGCAGTAAAGGAAGCAACTGGACTATATCTAAGATATTGCATATTAACGGCATAGGCAGGAGAAACAAAGCTCAATATAAGGCCTAGGAGCTTGTCCGAGAATAGAAATCCTACTGCGGAAAAGCTGATTTTG
>CBDTVA010000170.1:0-6109 GCA_965363935.1 uncultured Gammaproteobacteria bacterium
CCCATCCTCAATTAATAGCTGACACCCCAGCTCCATAGTTATATCAACAGAATTTTTACGCCGCACCATAACCCGACATGAACCACAAACCCCGCCCAGACAGCCGACACCTTTAACTTGAGGGTAGCCGTCATGCCAAAGCGCCTGAATGACAGATAAGGAGTTCGGGGCAGAAATATACTTACCATTAATAGTTAATATAATGTGATTTTCTGTTTGATTCTTATTCATCTATAAATCATATCTATTAGCAGAGCAAGATGCATCTGAAAAAAGCGCGGGAACATTACCACTTTCTGGAATAATACTTAATTACGAATACTCATATAATATACCAGGTATAGCGACAAATACACCATTGCCCGATGAAACCAGGGAACCACTAGCATAGATTGGTCTGTAGCTCCCTTAAACCTAGAAAAATCACCTGACTCCAAAGCTCAGGAGGAATGCTTTCGAGCACGTTTACCTTCACGTTGATGCCTGTCAGAGACGCGCTTTTGGTTATAATTATATTTCTTTTGATTATGTTTCATTCGGTATATCATATCATCTAATTTGTTGAGTTTTTTCCTTAATACTTTTCTTTCCTTATGGCCATAATGATCGTCTTCCATAAATTCAAGTGATAAGCGCTCAATTTTATTCTGTATTTTGAATAAGCGTTTTAATTCGTCATAGGTGAATTGACTATTTTCCAATCCATGTTCAATACGGTGCGATTGTTTTTGCTGTCTCTTTTCAAATTTTTCCTCAAATTGATGATGAGCAAATGCACTGGATTGGGTTAATATTAAAATTAACAGAATAAGGTTACTGGCTAAGATTGGCTTGTTCATAATATAACTCCATTGGTTATTGTGTTGTTGTGTTGTTGTGTAGCTATACAATAACGTGAGAGTACTTAATAGAGACTGAACAAAAGAGGATTTAATTTAACAACTATTTTAGAAAATTTAATTTTACAAATAAGATATTCACATCCGACAACTATCCTGACACAGGGGGACAGTTTCTTTGCAGTTTCTAATATTGATGTGACGACAACATTTGCATAGCCTCCTCCAGGTTTTCTTTGCTGTTTAATTCATAATGCGATATTTTTATAGTTAAATTAGCATGATTAATTGGCGAAAAGTTGTCAAATATATTTCCGTTGACCTTAATGTGTTTATTACTCAGAATAACAAAAACATTACCATATATTCTAAATATTAAAGACTCTTGAAAATGTACATTTAAAATGCTGGAAAATTGTTTTAATAATGTATCGCCCTGTTCCCAACCTTCCTGTTTATTATAAAAAGCAAAACCTTCTTATTAAATAACCATTAATATCAGCAACTTAGACTAATAAATATGGGGATGGATGGATTAATTGGAATTGAAAGATATCTGATTTCTTTTATAAGCTATTAATATTTTACCTTACGTCTCAATACCTTCTGCTTACCAAGCTTTGATTTACTGTCCATACGTCGTTGCTTTGATCCGCGGGTGGGTCTGGTTGTTTTGCGTTTTTTCTGTACTACCATGGCCTTACGGATAATCTCCACTAACCTTTGCAGTGCATCTTCGCGATTTTTATCCTGACTGCGAAAACGCTGTGCCTTGATCACAATGACACCATCAGTAGTAATACGGTGGTCTTTATGCACAAGCAATTTCTCTTTATAATGATTTGGCAGAGAAGATGCCTTAATATCAAAGCGTAGATGTACCGCTGTTGATACCTTGTTAACATTCTGTCCACCCGGACCCTGGGCACGAATATAACTGAACTGAATCTCATTAACAGGTATCATAATCTGATTAGATATCTTCAGCAGGGTTGCGTAATTGTCAATCATTTTACTTTGGTGTGATTTAGATCTAAATGACTTAGATTGCTATTAAATTTTGACATAAAGAGTCACCTGATCAGTTTGACCGGTTCGATCAATGGTGCTGATTTGATATTTCCCGCCTTTATCAAAAGTATAGCTTAAAACTGCTCGCGTAGCCTGCTTGTTGAACGGCTTACCATTGATGAACCATAACATGCCACCTCTGCCTCCTTGAGCTTCCAGATTAATTGCCAGTGGCTGACTGGAACCTTCAGGCTGTCTTATATGAAGACCATGTTCAATCGAAATAATTTTTAACTCATTCAATACGGTTTCAAGTTGTGGATTCACAGCTAAAACCGGGGGAACGGTATTATCCAGAATCCAGGATAATTGAGTTTTTTGGCAATGTTCAGGATCTGTTTGAATTTTAAGCCTGCCATCCGGCCAGCATATGAGTTGTTGCGTCACTGAATCAGGACGCAAAAAGGGAGTCATTTTTAATGATCTCTTAGTGTCGACACGCGGTAGATTCTCAGCTACCGTTCTTAACAGCGGTACTGCAGTCTGGGCACCATAATGCCCGGGAACTGGTGTTCCATCGGGCCGTCCGGTCCAGATCCCTATCGTGTAGTCAGTCGTCATGCCAATAGCCCAGGCGTCACGAAATCCGTAACTGGTACCTGTTTTCCAGGCCAGTGAAGTGCCATGGTTGATCATCTCTGAGAAACCGTTTCGATATTGGATTTTCGATAGAATATCACGAATGATCCAGGCAGCGCCGGGTGAAATAAGGTAATTTTCTTTAAGTAATGAATCCTGGGTATATCTAAGCTGCCCTGCTTTACCGCCACGTGAAAAGGCGCTGTAGGCTGAAACCAGTTCTTCAAGGCGAGTGCCGGTACCACCCAGCACCATGGACAAATTCGGCTTGCCGCCAGAAGGAAGTCGTAATTTTAATCCGGCATTTTCCAGTTGCGCATGAAAATAACCAGGTCCGAGAAATTGTAATACCTGGATGGCCGGTACATTTAAAGAACGCTGTAAAGCTTCACTCATACTGACAGCACCGGAAAAGTTATCAGTAAAATTTTTTGGTCTATAAGCGGCTAACTGAATGGCCTCGTCCATGAGCATGGAGTGAGAACTGATCAGTCCCTGATCCAGTGCCATGGCATAAAGAAAAGGCTTGAGTGTAGAGCCAGGCGAACGGACAGCGCGAATCATATCAACCTGACCGTAACGCTCTGAGTCAAAAAAATCAGCCGAGGCCACATAGGCTTTCACCGCCATATCATGATGATTAACCACCAGCACTGCGGCGGAACTTTTGTCCGGTAATCGCCTGGTATAGCCCTGCAGTAAGGATTCCAGATTTGCCTGCAGATTGGCATCAATAGTTGTGGTCAGAATTGCACCTCTTGGCACTCTTCTTTTCAACCGCTCAGCCAGGATAGGGGCTAACATTGGGCTGGCTTCCAATTGCGGGATCACAAGCTCTAATTTCGCATCTTCAAGCTGCTCACGGCTCAAATAACCAAAACTATGCAAACGATCCAGCACTTTATTTCTGGCTCTGGTTGCTCTTAGTGGATGTCGATCGGGTCTGAACCGGCTGGGCGACTGAGGCAAAACACTCAGTAATGCAGCCTCCGCAAGACTGAGTTCTTTTACCGGCTTGCTTAGATAAGCATAACTCGCTGCCTGAACCCCCTCAAGGGGACCGCCAAAGGGTGCCAGATTCAAATAAAGAGTCAGGATTTGGGATTTACTATGGTGCCATTCCAGTTGCAGGGCACGAAACATTTGTTTCAGTTTGCCTGAAAAGGTCCGTTTATGCGGATCTAATATTCGGGCAACCTGCATGGTGAGGGTTGAACCACCTGAGATTACCCGCCCATAATACAAATTCTGACTTGCGGCTCGAAGCATAGAAAAAGGATTGATACCCGGATGATACCAGAACCAGCGATCTTCATAAGCTAGCAATGTGTCTATATAACGCGGAGAGACTTCATGCAGGGACACCGGATAACGCCAGACACCCTGTTTATCTGCAAATGCTCTCAATGGCGTACCGTCCTGTGCCACAATCAAACGGGCGAATTTATCCTGCTGCTGTTGTGAAAAAGGCTGCGCTAAGGGTAGCAATTGATCCACAGCTAAAAACAGCAACAAAACAATCAAGCCCAGCTTAAGTAATATGCTGACAGAAAAAAACAGTTTTTTCATGGTTTTAAAAACTTCCAGCTTCGACTTATGAGTACAACATAAACGATACGGGTTTGCTGAGGATGCCGCTATACCAGCATCATCAGCACGGATTCATTTACATTTGATAATTTCGGTTTAAAACGCTTTGTGGTTCAGGTGTATCACCAATGGCACGTATATAGGGACGGTACATGTCCTCTGCATATGGGGGCGGCACCTGATAAGTGCCCGGTGTCACGGCTCTAAGCAAATAATAAAGCCGTTGCGTGCTATGGCCGTTCAAATCAATGGCTGCCACATAGCGATCATCACGATAAGCCTGATATTTGATGTCATTGGACGACATCTTATCTATCACAGCTTTATCACCAATTCGATATTGATCAAGCTTGATACTATGTGCCAGATTCTGGTTTTCAATTTCAAATCCGGCCGGCAGGAGATCCACCACCAGTGCATCCTGTATACGGTTTTTTGCCTGCAGAGAGAGTTCAACTATGAGCAGTTCTCCAATAGCAACCTGTTCAGGCAGGATCATTTTTCCACTGGAATTGTAATAAGTACGGGTAATATTAAAATGCTGCATTTCAGGTTCCGGAGAGTTTTTCGTATAACCGCTGATATCAAGACTGACATACAGCCGTTCATCAGTCAGAGATTTCAGTGTGACCCCTTCACGTATATCCTGCCTGTCTATAACAGGCTGAAAATCCCCTTCATGAATAATTTTTTGTTCTCCCGGCGGCATTGCTGTGTTGATAATAGCCTGCCATTGTTTTTGATCCGTTTGTTTTAAAGCAACACCGGCTAAAAATAAAGCATTACGTTCCTGAGTACTCAGCCATTGCCGTTTAGTCAGTTCTTCCTGTAATTGATATAATAGCGTATTGATCCCTGGATGAGAGGGCTGATATTCTACCAGAGCTTCCAGCATCAAACTCAGATCCCTCAAGGTACTGCCATAGTCCCCGAGGTAGGCATTAGCGTCCCTTCGTATTAGTAAGGAACGGTCAATAGCCTGCTTTCCGCGCTTTAAATCACCCTGTCGGATTAATGCAATGCCAAGATGCATCAGCGGCAATCCCGAGTGAGCATCTTTTTGATGGTAGTCATATAGTGTTCTCATAGTACCCAGAGGTGCCTGCACAATAGATGAAAGCACATAAGCAGCGTATGCCTTGTATGCCAATGTTAAATGTTCCGGATACTGGCTGTAACGATATTCATAACCTGGCCTTGCGGAACGTAAATATTGTTGCAGTCGTTTGATGGCTGGTTTTAACACGGCTTGTGGCACTTCAATGCCCTGCTCTCTGGCCTGCAGCAGAAAATGGCTTGCATACACACTTAACCAGAATTCTTCATTGCCCTGATTGTTCCATAAACCAAAGCCGCCATTACTGAGCTGTTTGGCACTCAGTCGCTGTATTCCACGGGCAATATGCTGCTCACGTTGGGAAAAATCAACTGGCTGATTTTTTATTTTGATAGTATTAAGGCCCAGTTTGTCAATATTTTCCGGCTTTGCAAAAAGCCATGGAAAACTGCTGCTGGTTGTTTGTTCCAGGCATCCATAGGGGTATTTTAATAAATGTTTCAAATGCAGCGGTAAATTGATTGGCGGTTGATTGGATATTAACAATTCTCCCTGCAATGATTCAGTCATTAAATCATTTGTGGCTATTTTTATTTGCAGGGTTTCATCCTTCGCTATAATCTGCTGCTTATTTCGTATGACAGCAGGATACGCAGGTCTAACGGCTAATTGCCATTCACGGTGAAAGTTAATCTCATCCGTTAGATTCGCGATATGCAAGTTAATATCAGACAAGCCAAACTTTTTCTTACTTTTAACTGAAAAATGCAGTGTTGTCCTGACATTATGTTCAAGTGTCAGTTCTCTTAGGGGTTCTATGATTTCAATAACATCATCAGTTGAGAGTTTAATCGCCAGTGATTGTTGCTGTTCACTCAGGTTATGCACATCCAGAGTAAATTGCGACTCGTCATTAGCGCTCAGAAACCGGGGCATTGACAGTTGTGTTACCAGCGGTGCAGCAATAATGATG
>CBDTVA010000171.1:0-6082 GCA_965363935.1 uncultured Gammaproteobacteria bacterium
GGACTTACTCCTTTATATGTTTAGCTAAACAAAATAACAGGATTCATTTAAAGTATAGTATTAAAACCACTCACCAACCATAAATTTACTAGATTACATTTCGGAAAAGAAGCAAAAAGAAAGAAGTTATATGGTTACGTTTTAACTATTCATAGGGCAATTGTGATTCATGAGCCACATAAATAATTATTCATTTCTTAGCAAAATTTCCTTCAGGTATTCCTCGGAAAAATCGGTTCTGAATTCCATCCACATGGGCAAATGATCAGACATCTGATGAGTGCGCCAGTAAGTCCGGTAGTACCTACGCTGGCCTTTCTCATCACGTAGCTTGTTCTTTCGGGTGCGCGTGTAGGCATCGCCCATTTCTGGAGCGTAAATAGCCTGGTCCTCGTCCCGGTACACAATATCATAATAGTTAAATACTCCCGCCTTCCCGGTTGCCTCAAGATTCCAGCGCTTGGGAATGCAGGCTATCTGGTCATAGTGACGTTTTTTCGACCCGGTATTAGTGCGTGGAACATCTTGCAAGGCTTTGGGGATCTGGAATCCTGCTTCTTGCAGTGCACCCATGGTGGCATCCTGCGGACTGTATATATTAAAATCACCCAGCAGGATCAGATTGCTATAATCCTGACGTTCTCTGGAACGTTTAGCCAGAAAATTAGCAACTGCTGCAATTTCAGTTACCCGTTTTGGATCATCAGGAGTGTCTTTACCGTAAACGATATGCACCGTACAAAGCATAACTCGAGACCAACCAACCTGGAAGCCGCAGAGAAATGGAGTGCGATACAATTGATCGGTCGGGTCATAGCGTATAATCTTTCCCGAGGGTTTTTTTATCTCACCGGGCGGAATAACCACTTCCCCTGCAATCCCGGAAAACTTGACCTTGCGGGAGTCATAAAGGAAAGCCATTCTTTCCCTGTTGCCGGCTCTCCCCTCTGTCACATCGGTTGCAACATAACGCCAATGCGCCCCCATAATACCTAGAAGTGTCTCCAGCGCAACAAGATCTTCTCGAACCTCCTGAACAGCCACCAGATCGAAGCCAGAACAGATTTCAGCAATATAATATAAGCATTCCAATTCCCTGCTACCATAGGATCTGGAATCAAATTCCCTGATGTTCCAGGTCGCCAGTAAGAAACTGTTATCGCATTTTACCGGGAGCCCATTGTCCCGCATGGCTTTTTTAAGTCGTAAGAGACGCTCTGCTGTTCTCTTGGAATTTTTCGAAGATTTTATTTTAGAATAAAACATTTCACCTCCGTTGACTCTTATATCTATTTGACGATTAAGTGAATTGTGAACAGTACCGATGTTTATACATCACACTATGGATGATTTATTTAAAAACTTCAATATTGTTCTGCCAATGTATTTATTGATAGAATAATAATTCGCCAGCCATAACACAGGAATACTCACTCTATAATCAATTATATGCCTCAGAAAAGACTATTTGTTTTTGTGTGTATGCCTGTCCTTTTAGGCCGAACAATATTTTATGGTGTGATCTGCTCTTTAATATTGCCTTTCTGTGTAATGGCAGGCAGCGGTCCTGAAACAACACTGGTAGTGGTCAATGCCCGCTCCCTGCTCTCAAAACGAATTGCCAACGAGTATATGCACTTGCGGAAGATCCCGGAAAATCATGTCGTCTGGATTGATGAGGTGCCTTCTATGGATGTCATCCCAATTGACGTTTTTCGGAAAAAAATCTGGTTTCCTATCCGCGAATTTATTCGAAATCACAAGCTTGAGGAGGAGATTGATGTTATTGCCTATTCCGGTGATTTTCCTTACGCAGTAAATTTTTCTTCTGACATCAGGGCTAATAAACTCAAGAAAGACAAATATATAGGAGCAATCGCCTCACTCACAGCACTGACCTATTTTGCCCGCCGGGTTGAGGTGAAGGACATTGGATATCTCCACCAAAACTATTATTTCAGGGATTTTGCCGGTCCGAAAATAAAAGCACAGATAAACCATCCTGTCAGCTTTCCACGCCTGGAGAAAAAACAACTCAGGCAATTGAAGCATAAGGCTCGAAAAGCTCTAAATCATAAGGATTCAAAAGCAGCAGTCACAATTTACCAGAAAATTGTCGACAGCTATCCTGCTAATCCCGAGAACTGGTATAACCTGGCCCGCAGCCTGGCAGCAGCAGGCCAACAGGATAAGGCAATTGAAAACCTGACATTATCTGTAGATTACGGATGGTCCCACAGCCTGAGAACTCGCAGAGACAAATATTTCAAGTCACTTCATTCGTTTCCGGAATTCCAGAAGTTACTGTACAGGATGGAAACTGCCTACGGGCCATTTCTGATCTCCAACGGATTTCGAAACCACTATGTCTGGTCAAATGCAGATCTGGCTTTTTGGGAACCTGCCGATTCCCTGAATCAGTATTATCTGTCCACCCTGCTGGCATACACAGGGCCGCGGGGTAACAGCTTTTCTGAAATCATGAATTATCTTACGGCAGCGACTTCCAGTGACGCGACCCAACCGGACGGAACAGTTTACCTGCTTGAAAACTCAAATGTTCGCTCGGAAACCAGGCAGCCGCTCTTCCCGATCACTCTGGACGAACTTGCCAGGCGTCAGCGCAAAGGAGAAATACTGCACAAGTCAAATGACCAGCAGAACGGGATACTGCCCATCGCTAAGACTGATGTAATGGGTGCCGTGGTGGGGTTTCCAAATTACCAGTGGGGAGATACCGGCAGCCGCTTGCTGCCAGGTGCTATTGCAGAGTCTCTTACCAGTTATGGTGGGCATTTCAATACGTCTAAGCAGACCAAGCTGAGCGAGTTTCTCCGCCATGGTGCAGCGGGTTCCAGTGGCGCCGTGGCAGAGCCTTTTTCTATTCAGGAAAAATTCCCGGTCCCCTTGATTCACGCCTGGTATGCCGATGGTTACTCTCTTGCGGAGTCCTTCTATCAAAGCGTTAAGATGCCCTACCAGCTTATTATTGTCGGAGATCCACTGACCCGCCCCTTTGCAACGTTCGCCAGCATCAAACTAAAATCACCGAAACTGATGAGCCCATGGTCAGGTGTCGTAACCCTTGCTGCTGATATCCAGTCGGCACAGGGAAAATCCGTCAGCAAAGTTGAGTTCTGGGTCGATGGCCAATACCTTTTCGATGTGCCTGTGGATGAAGCTTTTTCCTGGGATACACGAACGATCGAAGACGGCAGCCACGATATTCGACTGGTTGCCATAGAAGACAGCGTTGTCGAAACACGCTCGTCCAGCGAATTTGTTTCACGGGTGTTTAACTCTCATCACCGGATCAAGGTTAACAAGGTCACTCCAGCAATTAGCTATACCGATACGGTTGAGATCAAAGGTACTGCTCAGGATGCTGAAAAAGTTGAGGTTTTTAGCGGCTATCGCCTGCTTGGCACTGCAACGCTGAAGGATTCACGATGGCAAGTTAGCATTCCAGCCAGGATGTTTGGAATAGGTCCGGTATCATTCTACGTCAGGGCATTGTACCAGGACGGCACGACTGTGCGTAGCCATTCGACTAAATTCTCTATCGGCATGCCAGACAGTCTGTCCCCGGTGATGAAGGAAAAACCGGCTGCTGAGGGCCTGAGGGCCATAGTCTATGATAAAGAAGGAAAGCAGCAGCATCTGGAGATTAAGCAACTGAATGGGCCGCTCCGGGAGTTGCGAAAAAACACTTTGAAAGCTGAGCAACTAGAGCTAAACGGTTATTTTTATGTTGCTAAGCCAGGTTTTTATCAACTCGCATTATCAGCCAGAGGACATCTTAGTGTTTCTGTGAATGATCAGATACTGCTGGATAAACTCCTGTCAAAGCATAAAGCAGAAGCCTTTCTGCCTCTTAATTTGGAACGAGGCTGGTACAAATTGGGGATCAATCTTGTGATTTCGGGTCGAGCATTTCTTAAAGCCGTTCTTGGCGGTGATCAGGTACCCGCAACTCTGGCCGGAGAAAATCTGGGCCATGATCAGCCCCAGGCTGACGAGTAACCAAGTTGAGCAATTGGGCCTGCAACCACAAGGTTCGCAGGCTTGTTTCTATACTTAATACCCTATTAGTAAACCATTAAGCCATAGAATGGTAAAGTACTCTGGCATAATGATCGATCAGCAAAAATGCAAACAATAAACCCAGGTAGAAAATTGAATAAGCAAATGTTTTCATTGCATATTGATCGCCTTCTGTTCTGAACAGACGGAAGGCATAAAATATAAATCCGATGCCCAGAGATAAAGCACCGGAAAAGTAAATTAAGCCACTCATTTGAGTAATAAAAGGAAACAGGGAAACCGCCAGAAGCATAAAGGTATATAACAATATCTGCATTTTGGTGAACGCAATCCCATGAGTAACCGGTAACATAGGTAAACCTGCTTTTGCGTAATCTTTCTGTCTTCTGATAGCCAGAGCCCAGAAGTGCGGCGGTGTCCAGATAAAGACTATCAAAAACAACAACAGCGCTTCAGAGTTAATCTCTCCAGTCACAGCAGTCCAGCCAAGTACTGGCGGCATTGCTCCGGCTGCTCCGCCCAGCACAATATTATGCGGTGTACGACGTTTAAGAAACATGGTATAGATAACGGCATAACCGATCAAGGCGATGAGCGCCAACAGCGCTGTCAGCAAATTGACGGTTAAGGACAAGACGAGCATAGACAGAGCACCCAAAAACAAGGCAAACAGCAATACTGATTGGGCGCTCAGAGTACCGGACGGCAGGGGTCTGCCTTTAGTTCTACCCATAACTCTGTCAATATATTGATCCACAACGTGGTTAATTGCGGCACCGGATCCCGCAGCCAGCGCAATTCCCAGCGAAGCAAAGATAAAAATATCTACTGGCACGGCACCAGGCGACGCCAGCAGCATACCCACTATTGCGGTAAACACCAGTAGCGCAACAACTCTGGGTTTGGTCGTTTCAAAATAAGCTTTAGCGACAGTCGATAGTGAGAATTGACTTGCTAGTTCCATATTACATTCCTTACTTTAATTAGTACTGCTTGAGAGATCATTTACATTAACCATAATTAATCGCTTTAGATCACTTAATAAATCTTTTGGCTGAAGCTCTGGCTGGTAATGCATCATTAGTTGTCCACGTGGATCAATAATAAACACTTTATTTACTGTGTCTCCTGCTACTGAAAGAAAAAAATTATTCAATGTTGCTACGGCATTCTGACTTCCGGTAATAACCGGCATATCAGGATAGTCGTGTAAAAAATCAGTTAACACTTCAGGTATAGGGGTATTGGTCATGATAAGAAGCCGTTCTGTATTCTGACTGTCTTTACCCAGCGATATTCGTACCTGACGCATCAGATAAATGTTCTTTTTACACAAGTCATCGCAAGAAGAATCCGCTAGCATGAGAAGCGTCCATTTACCGCTATTTGATTTAATGCTGTAAGATTTGTTGTCTATAGTTTGCAGCATGAGATCAGGCAGCTCTGTCGGTGTTATCAGGGTGCCTTTATTAACCCGTGCTTCGGGCATAATCCCGGTATAGTACATAAAATAAGCAACAACGGGAGGTAGTGCAAAAACCAGAACTATCATGCCTAAGGTCAGGACATTACGCTTGTTAACAGGTTGTTTAGCTTCAGACAAATCACTCATGTTTTTTTATTCCAATTGAGAAGTAGGCCAGCAGTGAAAATAAAGCAAACGCGAACCATTGAATGGCATAACCGGTATGCATTTCTGTATTTGCTTTAAATTTCGGCCAATCTCTTACAAAGCCATACTGGTTATCTTTATTCAACAACAGAATATAGGGAACCACCGATGTGCCAGATAAACTGGCAAAATAATTTAGATCAATATAAAGCCAGATACCACCCAATGATTCAGCAGGCTGGGATATTCCCGGTCGAAAATGGGCTATAACAGGACTGCTTAGTCGACCTGTTAAAGTAACCGTTTCCATATGTGTCAATACATCGGGTAAAATTTGCCGATTACAAGACCTTCATCTACTAGAATGGCATGAAAAACACGATTTTTGAGATCATATTTTGTCGTGTACCAGAATGTTGTATACAG
>CBDTVA010000172.1:0-6051 GCA_965363935.1 uncultured Gammaproteobacteria bacterium
GGAGCTTTTACCCTGAGAAATGGCTGAAATCATGCCTGAAATCATGGCATCACCACAACCAACTGTCGATTTGATACGGACCTTCGGGGCTACACAATAATAACTATTTTTCTGATCAACCAGGAGAGCTCCCTGCTGTCCCAGGGTCACACAAACCATATTAGAGCCCTTTTTCTGAATTTCACGAGCCGCCTCGGCAACTTCCTCCGGTTGCTCCAGTCTACGGTTTACAATAGATTCCAGGACATAGCGATTTAAGCGTAACAAATAAGGGCTGGCATTCATTACATTCATTAATTCATCGCCATTAGCATCCACTATAACTTTACTGCCCTGTTGTTGTAATCGAGCCGTCAAATCCCTATAAACGGTTTCTTTCACACCGGGAGGTATCGAGCCGCTTAACACGGCAATATTATTGTGGCTGACCTCCAGGAATGCTTCGATGATTTGCTCGACAGTTTCTTCAGGAATATCAGGTCCAGTGCTGTCTACTTCATATTGGCCTGGAGGGTTGCTTTGCTGAATGATGGCATTCAATCTGGTTTCACCCTCAACACTAAAGTAATGATGGCAATCCGTGAGCTTATCTCCCAGCAAACGCAGTAATAAGTTACCGCTTTCACCGCCAATAATACTGTATAAGCTTAAAGGCAATTTCAGTTCGTTTAAAGCGCGGGCAACATTAATACCATTGCCTCCGGGATAATATTGAGTGTGTGTTGATCTGATTTTTTTACTTGAGACCAGCTGATCGATTTCATAACTAATATCAACCGACGGATTCAATGCCAATATACTGATCGGGTTTTCATTTGCAGGCATGCTAATTACTCCTTTTAAAGTATTCCGCCTTTACGGATTATACTATGTCCAGTCATGGAAGAGGGTTGCGGCAGGCCTAGTAAATCCAGAACCGTTGGAGCAAGATCAGCCAGACCACGGCCGATACGTAATTGCGCCGGCCCTGCACCCATTAACAGCATGGGCACAGGATAGACTGTATGTTGAGTATTGGGTTCCCCGGTAACCGGATCGATCATTTCATCACAATTACCATGATCGGAAGTTACAATAATTTTCCAGCCCTTTTGTAAAGCCACCTGAAAAACCCGATGACTCTGCAAATCCAGAGTTTCTACGGCACGAATAGTGGCTTCCAGATCTGCTGTATGCCCCACCATATCAGCATTGGCAAAGTTAACCACTGCAAATGCGTATTGATCACTTTCTATTGCTGCTATAAGTTCATTGGCGATGGGGGCTGCGCTCATTTCAGGGTTCATATTGTAAGTAGCGACCTGAGGTGAAGGAACAATTTTTCTGTCTTCACCAGGATAAGGAGGCTCTCTGCCGCCATTAAAAAAGTAGGTAACATGCGGATATTTTTCAGTTTCTGAGCAGTGAAATTGCTTCAAACCGGCATTACTGATCAGTTCAGCTAATACATTATCAGGGATATGAGTTTTAAATAACACAGGAAAAGGAAAGGTAGCATCATATTCAGTCATACAATAAATCTTTCTTAAACCTACATTTTTTCGTTCAAAACCGGTAAATTCAGATAAGCCAAAAGCAGCCGATAATTGCCGTGCGCGATCACTGCGAAAATTAAAAAATAAAGTGGGTTCGTTTTCGGCTATACCATGGTGTCCCTTAATGACGGTAGGTTGTATAAATTCATCGCCTTCCCCTCTCTCATAGGCGCTTTGTATTGCTTCTACAGGATCCTCAGCACTCAAACCCTCTGCCAGGACTATGGCCTCCCAGGCACGTTGAGTTCTATCCCAGTGCTGAGCCCGATCCATAGCACAATAGCGCCCGCTTACCGTAGCAATTTTACCCTTACCTATTTTTTTAAACGCTGCTTCTAGCTTGGGCAGATAATTTAATGCTACTCTTTGTGCGGTATCACGCCCATCGGTGATAAAGTGAACAACAGGTTCAACTTCGATATCCTTAAATAAATGAAGAATGCCCAACAGATGTTCAATATGTGAGTGTACGCCGCCATCGGAAACCATACCAAGTAAATGGACCCGGGAAGTATTTTCCAGTAATGACTGCCATTCAGGGATTTGTTGAAAACTATTATCGTATATGGAATTGGCAATGCGAACCAGATCCTGTTCCAGCACCCGGCCGGCACCAATGGTTAAATGTCCGACTTCAGAATTCCCGAACTGGCCGTCGGGCAGACCGACAGCCAGTCCTGATGCCTGCAGCACGGAGTGAGGATAGGAAGCAAAGTAATGATCAAGATGTGGTGTTTTAGATAACGCCCAGGCATTATAAGCCCGGCTGGGGTTGACACCAAACCCATCAAAAATAGCCAGTAATACTGAGCTCGACTGCACCTGCTTTTCTCCCAAACTATAAGCTTTTAATAAAATGGTTTAAATGTGCCCTGAATAAAGGGTTTGTTTATTATATGGCTGCATATTTTAAACTGCCAGCTTATTTGCCCAAAACTTCTATTCCGAAAAGCTTCGGGCCACCCAATGAAGTATTTATAAAAAGTTATTTTGTAGTGTACAGTTTTGACTTATTAGACTAATATTTTGTTAGAACATATCCAGCTTGTCTGGGTTAGGGGGCTATAGATGAAAAAAATATCTGTTTTTGCTTGGCAGCAGCTAATTCCACTCAAACCAACCTACCTGTTAGTCGCAGATGTCGACTTGATCATCGTTCGCTGGAAAGACGAAGATAAACTGTCAGTATTATATGGTCGCTGCCTGCACCGCGGTGCACTGATGTCAGATGGACATATTGACGGTGAAAATCTGATATGTGGGCTGCATAATTGGGATTATAGCTATAAAACCGGTATCAGCTCGTACAATTCAGCAGAACGGTTACATCGATTTTCATCCTGGTTAGAAGCAGGTAAGGTCTGGGTTGACGAAGATGAAATTAAAGCCTGGGCTATCGACAACCCACAGCCTTATGACCGTGACAGCTATCAGGGATTGTACCAGGATCTACACGGCAGCCCTGAAGAACCTCATACACAATATATTCAACACCTTGCTGAATATGGTTTGGAAAAAGTTGGTCATCATGGCCGTATCAGTGCAATGGGGGTGCCCCGGGATGAGTTACCTAAATGGGACAACATACAGATTCTTACGGCCCAATTACATAAAGTTCCGCTGCTGGACGATGCAGCGGTTAACACGCAAGTTACCATAGGACCTAATGCCAATAAGCCATTAGTCCTGGAGCTTCCCTTACTGGTATCCGATATGAGTTTCGGTGCGCTCTCAGAAGAGGCCAAAGTAGCTCTGGCAACGGGGGCGGAGCTTGCCGGAACCGGGATATGTTCTGGCGAGGGTGGAATGCTGCCGGATGAGCAGGCAGCTAATTCGCGTTATTTTTATGAATTGGCTTCAGCGCGTTTTGGTTATTCAATGGCAAATGTGAAAAAATGCCAGGCGTTTCATTTCAAGTGTGGTCAGGGAGCTAAAACGGGTACCGGCGGCCATCTGCCCGGATGTAAAGTAAAAGGAAAAATTGCTGAAGTTCGTGGTTTGGCCGAAGGTGAGCCCGCTGTTTCTCCCTCACGTTTTCCGGATTGGGAAAATATCGATAGTTATCGCAGCTTTGCCGAACAAGTGCGTGAAGCGACTGGTGGCATTCCGATTGGCGTCAAGCTATCTGCCCAGCATATCGAACGAGACATTGAAGCGGCGCTGCAAATTGGCGTAGATTATATTATTTTGGACGGACGTGGCGGTGGTACAGGAGCTGCACCTCTGTTGTTCAGAGATAATATTTCCATCCCTACCATACCGGCTTTAGCCAGAGCGCGCCGCTATCTTGATAAGAAAGGCCGCAATGATATTTCTCTGGTGATTACCGGAGGCTTGCGTTTACCAGAGGATTTTATCAAAGCAATGGCACTTGGAGCAGATGCTATCGCTGTTTCTAATTCCGCGATACAGGCCATAGGCTGTCTGGGAATGCGTGCCTGTCACACCAATAATTGCCCGGTTGGTATTGCCACACAAAAGCCACACCTGCGTCAACGCCTGAAAATTGAAAAAGGTGCACAACAGCTGAATAATTTTTTCCGGGCATCAGTAGAGTTAATGCAAGTGATGGCACGAGCTTGTGGGCACAATCATATCAATCAGTTTTGTATGGATGATTTGACTACGTGGAATCGAGAGATGGCCCATTTAACCGGTATAGCGTATGCTGGTTACTCAGCAGATTGACTGCCACGAACATTGTCGTTTAAATATTTCTCCCATTAGAATTTAGAGGCTATTTTCCTGAGGAAGAAAAATGAGTAATGAAATTATTGAAAATCTTGGCCCCTTAGCTGCTTTACAGTTCCCAGAGGCGTGGTGGTTAATGCCGGTGGTGATGCTGAAGCTGACAACAGGAGTTTTCATTTATCCGCAGAAGTTGGATCGGATACTTATGGCATATTATCCAATAAATATCTGGATGAATCCTACAAGACCAAAAAGTATCTACTAGATGTTACAATTAACGATGATGCAAGCTTCAGCTATAAGGAAGACACACAACTATGGATACCGATCAACGAGGCCATCTTTCATCATAGGGATCAAAACACCTTAAAAAAGGTCTGAGATTTTAAAGATTATTCTATTTAGTTTGGTTTTAATCGCTGTATAAATTAAAAATACAAACAATTTGTAACTACTATGCTCAAGAAAGTTTCTGTTTCACAATTAAAAATTGGCATGTATATTCATGATCTGAATCGTCTCTGGTTTAATCACCCTTTCGCATTTAACCAGTTTTTCATTACAGAAAAAGAACAATTGTCGGAATTACTTAAAAACGGCATTAAAGAAGTCACAATTGATACCAGTAAGGAGTTGCCAAATAATATACAAGCGGTTAACGATGCAGAACAATTTAACGAGTCTAACAATAATAATATAGAAACAAATGGTGAAGTTAAAGATGATAAGCAGAGAGATAATGAGTCTTTAAATTCTGAATCCGTTGCAAAAGCCGTCATTCCTCTTGCAAGAGAACTCAAACAGGCAAAAGTCATAAAGCATGATGCCGTCAAACTTGTTAAGCAGTTAATGGATGATATTCGCTTAGGAAAGCAGGTAAAGCTGGAAAAACTGCATCCCGTTATCACAAAAATCATTGCTTCAATTTTTAGAAATCATGATGCCTTACTCGGTTTAACACGTATTCGTAATGTTGATGAATATACCTATGAACATTCCGTGAGTGTAGCCATCATATTAACACTCTTTGCCAAACATCTTGGTTTTAATGCAGAAGAGCTCAAACAATTCTGTTTGGGAGGACTTCTGGTCGATCTGGGTAAAATTAAAATACCTCAGTCTATTCTGACAAAGGCAGGAAAACTCACAGCAAAAGAATACGATTTAATAAAAAACCATGTTGCTTACGGAATTAAGTTAGTAAAAGAGCTGAATATACGATCTGACATTGTGGGTAAAATAATGCTGGAACATCACGAACGACTCGATGGTTCCGGATATCCAAATCACAAATCAGGACCGGATATCTCTTTATTTGGACATATGGCAGCAATCGTTGACACCTATGATGCCTGTATCACAGAACATACCTATAAAAAAGGTAAATCACCCCATTCAGTGTTAAAGAATTTTATATCAAGAAGCCAACATCATTTTAATCAGGATATTGTCAATCAGTTTATTCAATGTATTGGTATTTACCCAATTGGTTCAATGCTTGCACTGTCAAATGGTTATTTTGCCGTGGTAATTGCATCGGGTAACAATGGACTGCTCTATCCTAAAGTCAGGATCTTTTTTGATTCTGTTAAGCGTGAATTTCTATCCCCGAAAGATTTTGAATTTACTACTGAAAGCTCGGAGTATGCAATTTCTGGAGTTGAAGATCCAGTAAAATGGGGCATTACAGTAGAAAATTTTATGCCTCATTCGAAAGCATAATGACTCTTGATACGTTACTCACCTTTATAACTACTCACCTTTATAACAATGAAAAGGAAAGCGTACACTAATGCGCCTATTATTCTGGTACTGTGATAAATTT
>CBDTVA010000173.1:0-6037 GCA_965363935.1 uncultured Gammaproteobacteria bacterium
GCGGCATTGTTGTTCTAAGTATTGGATTGCTACTGGGTGGGGAATCTTTTTCTACTGAAATTATTGAGGTTGGAGCCCAGCAGGATATGGATCAGATATATCTTGGAGGAAGTGTTGTTCCCTATAAAGAGGTGACATTATCAGCACAGATGCCAGGTAGGGTTGAATATCTGGCTGGGGGTGAAGGTGATTCATTCGCGACCGGAGTTTTATTGGTCAGCATCAGCGATGAAAATCTGTTAGCAAAACGAAAATCTGCAGTTGCTCAATATGACCAGGCGGTTGCTGCACTACAAAACTCCCGGGTGCAATATAATCGTGAATTGTGGTCACCTCAATCTGAAAGTGCCACCCGGATGCCGGGTATGGGAATGCCGGGTATGTTTGATCAGATGTTCACCAAATCGGCCACGGATACCATGGGATTTGGTGATACTGATGTACAGCGGCAGGCCGATCTTTACAGTCAGGGCGCTTCTGTCAATCAGGCTCAGTCACAGGTAAGAAGTGCTCGAGAGGCTATAAATGAAATTGATACCAAAATTCGTGATACTCGTTCAATTTCACCTTTTAAAGGCACTATTATTAAAAAGATGATTGAGGTCGGTGATACGGTACAACCAGGGATGCCTTTAATTTCCTATGCCAATATGGATTACATCCGGATTCGAACAGAAGTACCAGTTCGACTGGTTTCCTATTTAAAAGTTGGCGATACTGTCAGAGCTTACCTGGATAGTGGCATGATGATTCCGGCCAAAGTTGCCCAGATCTATCCGCTGGCGGATAAAAGTAAGCACACAGTGACGGTAAAATTTGACCTGCCAATCGGTACTCATGGTGTTCCAGGCATGTACGCTGAAGTTGCCATTCCTGTTAACAATTCTAAACTAACTACTTCCATCATTATCCCTAAAACCAGCATTCTCAAACATATGGGCAGCTTACCCAGTGTACTGGTTATGAATGATCTGAATATGGCAGAAATGCACGTTATTCGACTGGGCAAAAAAATGGATGGCGGTAAGTCATATACGGTACTTTCCGGCTTGAAACCTGGCGACCGCATTGTTGACCATCCACCGCAAAACTGGCGGCCTGGTACTCCCATACAGTAGTAAGTACTCCCATTCTATAGCTCGCAGCCTGAATAAACAGGGGGCGTGCGTTTGTGGTTACGTACAAATTGGGCAAAGTAATAATAAATAAGCTTGAGTGATTTTAATCCTATGGATAATTCTAAAAATAAACAAAGTTTGGGACTGGCTGGAAATTTAACCCAAACCTTTATGCATTCACCTTTAACTCTATTGGTTTTGATTGCCACATTCGCTATCGGTCTGGCGGGTTTTATGATGACGCCAAGACAGGAAGATCCTCAAATATCAGTTCCCATGGTTGATATTTTTGTCAGTTATCCGGGGGCATCAACTGAACAGGTTGCTTCTCTGGTGGCCGATCCTCTGGAGCGGATTATGAGTGAAATCCCAGGGGTTGATCATGTTTATTCCGCTTCAGAACGTGATCATGCGATGGTTACTGTGCAGTTTGAAGTTGGTGAGGACATGGGGCCCTCACTGGTGAAGCTGTATGATAAAATACAGTCCAATCTGGATAAAATTCCCCCGGGTGTTTCTCCTCCACTGGTGAAACCAAAGGGTGTGGATGATGTGCCGCTGGTTGCTCTGACACTTTGGTCTGATAGTCTGGATGATGCCGCCTTAAGACTTATTGCGCTGGATGTTATGCAGGAAATAAAGGAAATTCCTGAAACCAGTCAGAGCTATGTTATCAGTGGCCGTCAGGAACAGCTGCGAATTGAAGTTAAGCCAGAACGTCTGGCAGGTTATGGTATTACTCTGGATCAGATCGCCGGCACTATTATGACTGCCAATAGTGAAAAAACTGTTGGCTCAATTGAATCAGGCGGAAGTAATTTTAAACTTTATACCGGTTCTTTTTTGCGTAATGCACAAGATATTGAGCGCCTGGTTGTCGCCATGCACAGTGGAAATCCTGTCTATGTCAGGGATGTTGCCGATGTGATTCATGGTCCGGGTGAATCCCATCGATTTGTCAATTTTTATACCGGCCTGTCCAGCACTGAAAAGAAAGTGGCTAATGGTTCGCCAGCGGTCACTCTGGCTATTGCCAAAAAAAGCGGCACCAATGGTGTCAGCGTGGTTAATGAGATTCTTAAGCGGGTTGACTCCATGAAAGGTCGCTTGATTCCGAGTAATGTTGTAGTCAGCGTAACTCGAAATTATGGCAAATCAGCTCAGGATAAAGTCAATGGGCTGATGTTCAAACTGGTGCTTGTCACCATTGCAGTGGCAATACTCATCTGGTGGTTCCTGAGCTGGCGTGCGGCACTGGTTAGTTTTATTGTGGTTCCAAACGTGATTCTGGTGACTACTTTCTTTGCTTTGGTTATGGGTTATACCATTGACCGGGTGAGTTTATTTGCGTTGATTTTCTCTATTGGTATTCTGGTGGATGATGCCATTGTGGTGGTAGAAAACATGTATCGGCGATGGGCAATGGATGGTGAAATATCTGATAGTACCTCGATTGATGCTGTGAGAGAAGTAGGCAACCCGACCATTTTAGCTACCTTTACCGTCATTGCTGCTTTGCTGCCCATGGGCATGGTCAGAGGGATGATGGGGCCCTATATGGAACCCATTCCTGCTCTGGGCTCTGTGGCTATGATGTATTCTTTATTTGCCGCATTTGTGTTCACACCTTTTCTTGCGCTGCGCTTTAAACCAGGCATGGAATCCCTGCACAAAATGGAGGAAGTGGAACACCGTACCGTGAAGCGTCTGGATGGTTTTTACCGCAGTATCCTGAACCCCCTGATTGAGAGTAAGTTTGCTGGCAATGTATTTCTGATAGCGTTATTTGTTATTTTCTTTCTGTGCTGCAGCCTGTTTTACTTCAAAACGGTTAAAGTGAAAATGATGCCCCTTGATAACAAGGCTGTTTTTAATGTTGTCATCAACTTTCCAGCCGGGACTGCATTGCCGAGCACGGCAAACCTGACTCGCCAGCTTGCTGAAGAAGTAAGAAAGGTTCCTGAAGTCACTGCGATTCAATCCTATGTGGGTACGGCCTCACCCTTTGATTTTAATGGCCTCGTGCGCCATTACTATTTGCGTCAACAACCATGGCAGGCTGATTTGAATGTGCAGTTGCTGCATAAGAAAGAACGTGAAAGGACCAGTCACGAAATTGCCATTGAAGTGAGAAAGACACTGACAGAAGTTATTGCAAAAAAGGTGAAACAGGGCGTTTATACAAAACTGGATGCGCCTAAAATCCAGGTTGTGGAAATGCCGCCCGGACCACCGGTATTACAATCGATGGTTGCTGAAGTGTATGGCCCGAGCGCGCATGAGCGTCATGAGGTTGCAATGAAGTTAACAGACCTGTTTGAGCAGGCCGACACTATTGCAGATGTGGATAATTACGTTCAGAAACCTTATGAGATCTGGAACTTCAGAGTCAATCGTGAAAAAGCAATTCGGGCTGGGGTCTCTGTTGACTCGGTTAATAAGGCATTGGAAATGGCCATGGGTGGTTTTGTGCTGGGCGATATCAAGGATGGCTCAGTCCTTGAAGCCACTATGATTGTATTGCAAGTGCCTCTGGATATTCGGGCAAACTTTAACTATCTCAGTCAATTACCTGTTGCTACCACGCAGGGCGGCAGTGTGCCTCTGGCTGAACTGGGCGCTTTCAGTAAAGGCTATAAAGAAGCGGTCATATACCATAAAGACCTGCGAGATGTTGAATATGTTATTGGTGAAGTTGTTGGTGAATTTGCTGCGCCAATCTATGGCATTTTTGAAGTTGAGGATATGCTCAAGCTGGAAGAAAATCTGGGACCACGTAAAGAAACTCTAACCGGCACCATGATGGGGCCTCCTGAATCATCCGATATGCATAAATTTTCGGGTTTTGAATGGACAGGTGAATGGACCGTAACCTATGAAACGTTTCGTGATATGGGTCTGGCTTTTGGTGCGGCAATTATTATGATTTACATGCTGGTAGTCTGGGAATTTGGTAATTTCACTCTGCCAGCGGTGATTATTTCACCCATTCCATTGACCCTGGTGGGAATTATCCCGGGACATGCGATTTTGGGAGCAGAATTTACCGCAACTTCAATGATTGGTTTTATTGCCCTCGCCGGTATTATTGTCCGTAACTCTATTTTGCTGGTGGATTATGCTCGCCAGGAAATTAATCGGGGCGTGGAAATCAAGGAAGCCATTATCATGTCCTGTATTACCAGAACCCGGCCAATTATTATTACCGCCCTGGCTCTTGTGGTTGGTTCTACGGCTATTTTGTTTGATCCGATTTTCCAGGGCATGGCTGTTTCATTGATATTCGGTGGCTTTGTGTCAACAGTTTTAACCCTGGTTGTCATTCCTTTGGGATGTTATAGCGGACGTGCGGCTTTCTGTGAACATATGAAAGAAGATCATCCTGATTTTCCGGTCTGCCTTGATGATGATGATGATGATGATGAAAATAAGGGTAAACCAGCAAAGAAAAAATCTTCAGAGGGTTCGGTTTTCGGCAAGATTATGTTCAGCACCTATACTATTATAGTGACAGTGGTGCAGGTGATTTGGTGGAGTCTTCAGGGAGTCTATACCTTACTCTTTAAAAGAAAGAAAACCGTCAAGCCTGACAGTGCTCCAGTGGCTTCATCAACCTCTGGAACAGATGCAAATGATATTGTTACCCCCCAGACACAGGTAAAAAGCAGTTCTGATACCGGTGTTGCTGACAAGTCTGAGGATGAAACGGGCTCAAAAGCAGATGTAAAAGTGGTGACTGGCGATGTGGCAGACTCATCTGTAAATGAAAAACCGGAACAGGAATCGTTTGAATCAAAGCCTGATGAACCTTTAGCAGAACAGCCGGTAAAGAAAAAGTTCGTTTCAAAAAAGAAAACAACGACCAAGAAAAGTTCAGGCACTGCCAGTACTACTGATAAGGCCGGAAATGATAAAAAATCTACCAGGACAGTGAAGGCCTCGGTTAAAAAGAAAGGTCGTCGCGGAATACAGTTAAAAGGGGATCTCGGGGAAGACTAACTGTTACTCAATTAGCTGAAAATCATTATTGGCTGCAGTTTTTTTATTGGCCGATTATTTATGCAAATGACATATGTCCCGATATCATTTGCGTAGATGTTCATGGGACACCAAATTACTCAAATGGAGTGTATTATGAAGTATGTATCTAAAGCATTAGCTGCAGCAATTGTTGCAGGTGCAGTTATTATGCCAATACAGGCAAATGCCTTCTGGGATGATGGCAATAGTAATACCAACTGGAGTGGTTATGGTAACAATAACTGGAACAACACTGGTTATGGCAATTTGTATGGTAATGGCCGGGGGGATGGCTCTGGTGATGCGGACATGGATGGGGATATTGAAATCACCATAAAATCTTCTGCTCGAGGCCGTGGCCGTGGTAATACACGAGGTTCAGCTTCAGGCCGTGGTTATGGCAGCGGTTATAACAACTGGGACAACCGCATGCGGACTTATGGTGACTACCGTTATGACAACTCTGGTTATGGTGGTCGTGGTTATGGTGGTCGCGGTTATGGCAGCCCTTACGGTCGTCCACCGCTACGACCAGTTGCACCAGGACCTGCTCCGGCAGCAAAATAAAAATTTCAATTGACTTTTATTAAAGTTGGCTGAGGGCTCTAAATTGCCACGCTCGGAGTTCCCGGGTGTGGTCTGTTTGCTTTACGGGAATTTTAAATGATCACTGTGGTAGGTAATCTGAAAGGTGGTACCGGTAAAAGTACGGTCGCCTTTAATTTGGCGGTATGGCTGGCGTTAAACGATCATGAGGTGAAAATATTTGATCTTGATCCACAAGCTACATTGAGTGACGTGGGTGATATTCGTGAAGAAGACGAATATGAACCGATTATTTCGATAAGCAATTCAGTTAAAGAGATAAAATCGGCAAAAGAAGAACAAATTTTAATTGA
>CBDTVA010000174.1:0-6026 GCA_965363935.1 uncultured Gammaproteobacteria bacterium
TGACCGCCATGGATGGCGGGAATGCAAGCGAGAGGCAGGATGCCGGAGTCGTGCCTATAAGACCATCCCTGGCCAGCACTGCTCTCGCACATCCCTGTGCTCCACAGTATAAGACCATCCCTGGCCAAAAAAAAAAGCCTGTCTGAGCAATCTCAGGCAGGCTTTTTTAAGCGACTTTGTATATTTATATAACTGAAACAGTCAGTTTATTTAATTTTAGCTTCTTTATATATGACATGCTTGCGAACAACTGGATCGTATTTTTTCATTTCCAGTTTTTCAGGCATAGTGCGCTTATTTTTGGTCGTTGTGTAGTAGTGACCGGTACCTTCTGAAGATACTAATTTAACCTTATCACGCATGTTAATCTCTCCTGCTTAATTCTTTCTTGACGCTTATTGAAATCTGCTGCAGCGGATAGCTTAGACTTTTTCGCCTCTGCCGCGCATTTCAGACAGAACGACATCAATACCGCGCTTATCAATAGTACGCATACCGCTTGCAGTAACGCGTAATTTTACAAAACGGTTTTCACTCTCAACCCAAAAACGGTGTGTATGAAGGTTAGGTAGAAAACGACGTTTGACTTTGTTGTTGGCATGAGAAACGTGATTACCCGCAACCGGACGTTTTCCTGTGACCTGACATACCTTAGACATGTGTGTTCTCCAATAAATCGCTTAAAAATACTCATAAATTGGCAATGTGCTCTGAGTAAGAGGCGGAATTTTACGCAAAAAACAGTGACTAAGCAAGCCTTTTGACCAAGAAATCAAGAAAATAACAAAATATTTTTTTTATATGAAGTTTCGATAGTCGTAAGGGGATTTTTAGTTTATCTTTAAACACGATTCGGTTATGTCAATATTAATCATTACATATAAAAGAAGCAATTTTAGGAGGAATGCTCATGAATCAACGATTGACCATTATTGGGGGGAGTCTAATGGCTCTGTTAATGAGTTCTACTGTTAGCCTGGCACAGAATTATCCGGGCAGTTATTCTCAACAGGGGGGAAATCAGGGGGATTATCGGGACCAGCGTTCCCAGCAGCAAAGGGGGGACAACGCTCCTTACACCCGTACAATAATCGTGCCCATGCCTCAGGCAAGAGTAAAATCGCCGGTGGACTTACTGGAACAGTCAATAAATAAGGTGATTAAGTTTTTATCCCAGCCCAGACAAGCCAGTCTGGAGCAAATGACGTTCTTTTTGAACAAAGAAATTGCACCGCATTTTGACTTTGACTATATGTCACGTTATGTGGCTGGTCGCTACTATAAAGTCATGTCAGCAGAGCAGCAGCAGCAATTTAACAAAACCTTTACTGAATTGTTTATTACCACTTTTGTGCAAAAAATGAGCAATTATCAGAAATACCCTCCCGTGGTAGGCGATTTCATCTCACGGCGCACCAGGGATAATGAAGCCATGGCATCGGCAAAGATTTACCAGGAAAGTGGCGCTAACATCCAGGTGGACTTCAAATTTCTGAAATCCCCCAGGGGATGGAAAGTTGTTGATGTCAGGGCCAATGGAATCAGTGCTCTGTTGTATTATCGAAACTATTTTACCCAGCAAATCCGCAGACGGGACCAGCATCAGGCGGTCTTTAATTAATAACTTAAAAATCACTTTCTGCGCTCGTTCAGAAAGTGATTTTATGCGCATCATTAATCCCCTGTCAGCACATCCAGGAACTCATTTTCTGCCAATAACTCCCATAAGATACTGAATATGGACATATTCATCCATTTTAACTGTTTGATTTTATTTTCTGATCTTATTAAACTAGCGTGTCGGAGAAGCCTGAGTTATTACTGCCTAAATATTAGTTTATTATTTAATTATGATACAATTTAAAACAAATTATAGTTTCAATGTCCTGTTGCGCCTGATTGCCGTCAGTGTGCTCCTTGTTATCCTGATTTTTTATAATTTTGACTATATTGAAAATGTTTATCTGAAAAATCAATTAACCAATACCGGGTATATCATCAATTCCTCTATTGTCGGTTTATTCCTTTTGGGCATGGCCAAGCTGGTCTCTTCCCTGCTATTTTACTGGCGTGAAGAGAGAACGGTGGGTAAATTCATTATTAATCTGCATCGGGAAAGTTTTAATCCGGCAGAATCCATCAGCAAAAAAAGTTTAATTTATCATCGCTATGCCGCCATGCAGGATATTTATCGCCAGCATGCGCCGGTAAATCAAAATGTCCTTGCAGCCACCATGGTGGCTTCAGAAAGCACCCGATTGAGTTTGCCCAAGTTTGTGTCCAATATTTTGATCCTGACGGGTGTGTTTGGCACCATTATATCTCTTTCAATTGCCTTGATCGGTGCTTCCAGCTTAATGGAAAACAATGGTATCAGTGGCATGGGACAGGTTATTCATGGTATGTCTACAGCATTGTCTACCACCACTACGGCGATTATCTGTTATTTGTTTTTTGGCTATTTTTACCTGAAACTCACGGATATCCAGACTAACCTGTTTAGTGCGATTGAACAGATCACCGCCCAGCATTTAGTACCACGCTTTTCGCATCAAAGTGAAAACATGATCCATCAGCTCGCTGAACTGATTAAGTCACTGCGTCACACTACGGCGAACATGCAGCTATCACAGCAGCAATATCTTGAAATGGGCTCCAGAGTGAATGAAATTACCTCAGGATATGACGAACGAATCAGCGGTATGTCGGAAGACATTACGCAAATCAAGGAGTTACTGAGACTAGGCTTTCGCTTACCTGACGATCATCCTCAATATCAAAGTTCTGATTCAAAAGAGACACTATAGAGATGGATAAGCGGTAATGAGTGACGGCTTTATTGATTTAAGACAAAATCAGGCTCATTTGGTGGAAGATTCTTTCTGGCCATCATTTACTGATATCATGACTGTGGTGGTTATGATTTTTCTTATTGCCACCAGTATATTAATTGTAAAAAACTGGGAACTGGTGGATGAGCTGCAAACCCGCATTGTCGTGGAGCAAAAAATTTCCCAGCGCCTGAAAGCCAGCATAGTCGCGCAGCAAAAAACCTCTCAGGAACTGCAAGCCAGTCTCAATAAACGTCATGAAATTTCCCGCAAACTTCAAGAAAGCATGGCAGCAGAGCGCAGGACTGCAGAAAGCAATAAACAAACCTCTCAGGAAAAAGCCACCCTGGAAGAAACCCTGGCGCACACCCAGTCAGAATTATCCATGATGCGCCTGCAACTAATGCAGGCAAGAGAAAGTGCGACACAACGAGATCGTCTCATCGTCGAGCTGGACAAACAACTGGCCGAGCAGGCTGCTGAGCAAAGAAAATTAAACCAGCTCGTTGAATCCAGAAACAAAGATCTGTCCCAGGCAAAACAACAGCTGGCTCAGGCAAATTCCATTATGAGCACCCTGAAAAATAAACTGGAAACCAATTCTGTTGCACTGGCCAGAAAGGAAAGGGATCTGGAAGAGCAGCTGGCAACCCTGGCAGCCCGGGAAGAAGATCTGAAGACTTTGAACAGACAAAACCAGACATATCTTGATAATATCCGTAATTACGAACAACAAATTGTTGCTGCACAGCAACAACACTCGGTTTTGGTCGGTGACTTTGAAGATCTGGAAGACAAATATAATAAACTGATCAAACCCTCCCGCTCAGCCATTGGCAAGTATGTAGTTGAAGTGCGTTATGAGAAACAGGGCGGTAAAGGACTCATCCAGTTCCGTGAATCCGACAAGGATCGATATCAGAGCATTTCAGAAGCGGGTATGCACTCAAAACTGGAAAAGCTAAAGGCTCGCTACAAAGATACGCTCTACGTGAAAATCATTATTCCTGACAATAGCGGTTTATCGTATAGTGAAGCATGGAGCTTTATGAGTGGTCTACTGGAAAAGTATGACTATTATTATCAGGATCAGGATCAGGATCAGGATCAGGATCAGGATTAAAACCAGAACAGGAAAGCATTTCACCATCCGCTATAGCTATACTCACACGGGTTAGGAGAGTAATAAAGTTTCATATTGAATTTTCTCTAAGTTATTTAATCCTCACTAGCCAATATCATAAATAAAATAATAACGTGTCGTACTAATACGTCTGTAAGTAAAAAGGGGTCACCCAATGGGTGGCTCCTATCTCTTCCCTATGTCTTCTTGTACAATATTCTGAACATGTTATACTTGTCTTATATACTGTACAATAAAGGTGTTTTTTATGAGAGTTATTAATTTTTCTGAGGCCAGAAACCAACTAAAAAGTGTTTTAGATCAGGTTGTTAATGATGCTGATTACACAATCATTTCCCGTAGAGATGCTGATGATGCTGTTGTTATGTCTCTAGATCAGTTTAATGGACTGATGGAAACAGTACATCTGCTAAAAAGTCCTGCAAACGCGGCACACCTAGCAAAATCAATTAAACAATATCGTTCTGGTGAAGTTGTCAATCATGAATTGACTGATGATTGAGATATTAGCATGGACTAATGAAGCTTGGGCTGACTATGCCTATTGGCAAGGCCAAGATAGAAAAACACTCAAACGTATCAATAAATTGATCACTGATACTAAGAGAAATCCATTTGATGGTATTGGAAAACCAGAGCCTCTTAAAGAAAACTTGTCTGGTTTCTGGTCACGTCGAATTGATGAAAGCAATCGTTTAGTTTATGCAATTGATGATAACAGACTTACAATTATTTCATGCCGTTATCATTATGAAAAATGATTAATCAAAGGGTCAGAGTCATTGATAACTCATTCAGGAAAGCCAAGGGTCGGTGCAACTCATTAGTTCCGTACCAGTTCGGACTCAAAGTAACAATGGCGTTATTAACACAGCAACCAGCATTGGGGCAATCGGCCAATTTGCTTTTAAAGTCGTCAGGCAACACCCTGTGCGGACCGACACACAGGGTGTTTTTGGGGGCTGGAGGCTAAAGAGCTTTGGCTACACTAATAAACCATTTTTTATATCATAATCAAGGCATTGTCTCGGAGAAAATTGAGTTAAGCCGCTTGTTGGGTTGAATGGTTAGTTATTATTCGCTAATCATTACACTTTGTTTTCTCTACCTGAAGCTTTTGATCATTGATGTTTTTCTGGTTTTAATCCTTTTTAATTCAAGATTGACAGTGCCATAGTATTGCAAACTTGAAGCGAAATATTTAGCTGTTCCTTAATTCCTGTGATTGTCTATTCATCAATATTTAAATGATAAATTTCATTGTGAATTTGTTTTATATTTATTTCCTCTATGTTTGAAATATCTCTCAGGCTTTTAAATGTCTCATCTATGAGTAATATTAGTTTTTGATGTGTCTCTTTGTCTACGATGTTATTATTAGATTCACCTAACAATATCTTGATTCCAGCGAGTGCATTACCTACACGGTCATTAACAGTATTCATAGTGGCTTTGAGAGTACGCACTTTCTCTGCTTCCACATCCAGTTTTTTATTAGTCTGTCTCTGTAAATAAATTCCGAATGTTATGACCAGAGCGCAGATGATTGTTCGCATCCATAGCTCATTGAGGTCATTTGGGAATAATTCAAATGATTGTCCTTGATCCAGAAAGGAAAAATGAACTAGCGACTCTCCGAACCATATAATAGCAGCGGTTATGATACTGATTATCAAAATTGATTGTCTCGTTTGAAAAAATGACATACCAATATATTTCCTTTCTGAATTATAATTAAGACTAAATTTTTTAAGAATAATCAATTCAATGACACTTTACAATAAGAAAACTCGAAATCCTGCTACCCATTGAACAATTGCCGGTGTTAAAACAATAATTCAACTGATCAAAACTAATGTGTTTGAGACGCCGAGGTGAAATGGAAGACGCAGCAGCAGTGGAATAAGGGAAAATACGACCCTATGCATTCGAGTGTCATTACGTTGAATGAGAAAAACCTGTGGGTCAAGTCCAAAATCCAGGAACTTGATAAACAGGCTAGGAGCTTGTCCGAGAATGGACACCGTAGCGAGGGAAAGCTGTTTTGAGTC
>CBDTVA010000175.1:0-6019 GCA_965363935.1 uncultured Gammaproteobacteria bacterium
TATTGTTTGCCGACGGCCCGGATTTTTTGGAGCCTTCAGCGGACAAAGAGCCTTCCGCAGACAAAGAGCCTTCAGTATTAAAGTAGAGTGGGGGAACGGCTGGGATATCTAACTCATATAATTCACTGGAAAATTGATGTTCTTCCAGAATCTGTTGATCTGTCCAGCGTCCCGGACGATAAAATTTTGTGATAATCGGCTGTGCGTCTTCTAAACCAACCTGATAGACACGGTTTTCATAGCTATTGAGTGCCAGTATTCTGGCGTCGGATAAAAATCCTTTGCTCTCCACGGCGTTAATAACGGTGTCAGGATCCAGTCTGGAGTAGTCTTGAGCCAGCTTGGAGCGGCCTTGAACTGATTGAGCAGAGTCTTGTTCTGCTGGCAAAGAGTCCTGAATCGGTTGTGCATTTTCTGAGCTGTCATCATGGACTTCAGACATAATTAGCCTATTTGATTGAGAAAGGTGCCAATAGCCTGAGCCAGGCGTTCGGAGCGTTCAGATGAGCGAAAAGCATGCAAAATTGTGTGGCGCATTTCCGGTATAAACATTAAATCAGACATAATGGCATTAAATGCACCCTGACCCTGGTTCTGATAAGCTTCAGTTCGGGCCAGCGCCTCCAAAAACAGCGACAGGATTTGTGCTTGGCAAAGTTGTTGCCAGCATCGAGCAGAAATTGTAGCCAGTATTTCAAGATCAGAACGGGCTGATGAGCTAAGTATTCTGGTCAGAAGTTGTGCCTGTAAATTCAGGTCACTGGCCTGTGCAGTTGCCCGAATGCAGGCAATATAGATAGCTATAGATATTGGCTCTTTTTCATTTTGCTCTCGCTCCTGGTCCCTGATCACTCTGTCAAGAACGGCCCGGGTCAATTGCCTGGAAACAATATGATTTTCCAGACAATTGCCCAGCGCCTGAAAAGGTGAGGCGGGCAAATGGGCAATGGCCTGTGCAATCAGTTGCTGATTGTTCTTGCCCTGATATTTTTCATCCATGCGGGCCGCCACATCCGCAATGCCTTGGAAACCCAGTTGACTCCAATGCTCAAATCCATCTATACCAGAAAAATATTTTTGGGCTGGCTGATAATATTGTGATGCCGGTAGTGCCAGATGCTTGTGAACAATAGCATGAAAATTGGCCATTTGTTCTTGTTTGGGCTGAAAACCATAGGGGTTGTCTTTCATGACGTTATCCAGAGAGTGGAGGTCTTCTCCCTGGTTGTTGTCCTGCTGTTGCAGTGAGTTTTCAAGAAAGTTTGTCAGGGCACCAATCAGTCGGCGTAAAAAATCATCACGGGCTGCCAGATTTAGTTTAGCTTGCTCATCCAGAGGTAATTTTAGAAACCAGACGGTATGATTTTGTTCAGTGCTCGTTTCTGAAATCTGCTTCCAAAAGATAAGGGCCAGCCAGGCATGCTGCATAAAAGGGGAATTCCAGGCGATACGGGTGTGCTCAAAATCAATGAAGGTTTGATGTTCTATGGGCTGGATCAGACGCCCCATATCATAGCATTGAAAACGGCATCCAATTGCAGTAAAAAATTGCTTGATAGTGTTCAGTTCATTCATCGGTTGCAACGTTTATGAGTTTAAGGCGCCCGGAAATATAGCTCAACTGGCTTTTACCGGATAAAAACTCCAGTAAATGGTTTCCCGTCAGCTCATGCCGCCAGCCGGATAATATGCTCAGGTCACGTTGCCCCTTTATCAAAGCGTCCAGATCTTTTCGACTGCATAAACAGCGGGGACTGATATTGTTGTCATCTGCAGACAGATGAACGATAGCCATCAGACAATTAGCCAGAGCTTCTTCATTCTGTGACAGCTTTGCAATGACGGGTAATTCCGGACAGTCACTATCTGCTGTATTGAGACCCTGTTGGATTAATGCCCAAAGCGTATCGCCATTGTACTGGAGAAATTTGTTGTTCAGGCTATTGCATTCATTCAGTTCAGCCTGGCCGGAAGGCGGATTCAGAGACAGTTCAATCAATACATCATCACTCATGACTCTACGTCTGGGACGATTTTGTTTAATGGCCAGTTTTTCCCGCCAGGCCGCCAGATTTTTCAGTATGGCCAGCTTTTGTTTTTTTAGCTTAGTGACTCCCCTGATTTTGCGCCAGATGGTGTCGGGAGAAGGGGCATAAGTTGAGTTACGGGACAAAAATCGAAAGTCATTTTCCAACCATGACAGGCGTCCCTGCTGCTGCAATTTTTTCTTTTGCAAAGGGTAGAGTTTCGCCAGGTGACGAACATCGTCTGCTGCGTAAGTGAGCTGATTTTTTGTCAGGGGGCGTTTAAGCCAGTCAGTTCGGGTTTGAGATTTGTCCAGATCAATGCCTAATAATTGCTTAACTAATGATGCGTAGCCAATTTGTTCGCCATAACCCAGTAAGGCAGCCGCTATTTGGGTATCAAAAAGTGCATCAGGCACAGACTGGTTCAGGCAATAAAAAATTTCCATATCCTGACGTGCTGAGTGCAGGACTTTGGTGATGGTTTTATTATATAAAACATCCATTAAGGGACTTAAATCATCAATGGCTACAGGATCAATGATGGCAATTTGTTGACCGTCGCAAATCTGTATCAGTGCCAGTATGGGATAATAGGTTTTTTGTCGGACAAACTCTGTATCGATTGCCAGAAATTCACTCAGGGCAAATTGTTGGCAAATTTCTGTCAGGCGTTCCCCTGTTTCAATAAAATGGACTTGCATTTAGTTCCTCAGGGATATTTTTTACATTCCTTCAAAAAAAGCTAATTTCCTGAAGGAATCTATCCCGTTCATCCGGGCCAGGGTATATTCTTTTCAATAAAGGTTTTATCGTTCTTGGAGTTGAACAGTTGCGTACCGTCACAGTTAAATTGGGTACGGACAAAATCCTGCACGGTGCAAATGGTGACATTACGCAGGTAGTATTCATCGATACCTGTGGCGCTGAGGATACTTTCCTTCAGGACTAATTGTTCTATATCGGTATCTTGTACTGCCATTTGCTGAATATTTGAGTTAAAAGGAATTTATTTTAACTCAAATAAGACTTGTAAGATAATTAATTTATCGTTAAGTTTAGGACTTTAGGAAATTTATTTCCGTGAAAGTCATTATCCTAGTGATTAGTCTCTTACCAATAATATTTAATACATTTATACAAAGAAATAAATATTATTGTATAAGAGACTTATCCTGCTGGTCCGGGTTAGGGTAGTCAGGTGTTATATGGGAAATTGAGTTGTTTAAAAGGGGGAGATGATAATGCAGGCCTATAAACAAATTTTGGTTGCGCTGGATTTATCTGAGGATTCTCTGTTTGTCTGTCGTAGAGCATTGGATATCGCCAGGGACTACGGGGCAAATGTTTTGCTGATTCATGTTGTGGAGTTTGTTTACCAGATGAGTATTGCTTATGATCCTCTATTTTATCCCGCGTATGATGAATTGGCCATAAATGAAGAAGAACTGATAAAACGGGCCAGGGAAAAAATGGTCGGGTTAATAAAAGAACTGGACATGAAAGACGGCAGTGCTGGGACCAGGGATAAGACGAGTCTTGAATATGAGGTAGTTTCGGGCATTCCTAAAACTGAAATATTACGCATCGCAGAGGAAAAAAACGCTGATCTGATTGTCTGTGGTTCGCACGGACGCAGTGGTTTCGAGTTATTGCTGGGCTCAACCGCTAATGCAATATTGCACCATGCTGCCTGTGATGTGCTTGCGGTGCGAAGCAGAAAAAATACAAAATAAGTAGCTACTGATACTCTAATTATCCTTGATTATAGTGCGGAAATAGCATAAAATATTGCCTTTAATTTTTTCGTAAATGTCTTGTTCTTGCTGAAATTAATCCGATATTCAGACGACTTTTTGTGCTTGTTATCTTGAATCATAGCTTCTGATATGCTCAGTCGTGGCAATTGATTTACCGCCATATTTTTCCTGATGTCTGATTCTTGCCGGCAATAATGACATTTATCCCTTTTCATTTTCTCGAGGCAGTATCATGACATTGAATTCAATAAGGCGCTTTTTGCCTTTTTTAAGGTGGTTTCCAATGGATGGAAATACCGTAAAGGCTGATGTTATTGCTGGTATCACGGTTGCTCTGGTCTTGATCCCGCAATCTATGGCGTATGCATCACTGGCTGGCTTACCGGCTTATTTTGGTTTATACGCTGCTTTTTTACCCGTTATGATAGCTGCATTGTGGGGTTCATCAAGCCAGCTGGGAACGGGACCGGTTGCCGTTGTTTCCCTGTTAACGGCTTCGGCAATTACTCCTCTGGCTCCGGTAGGTTCTCCTGAATTTGTGTCTCTGGCCATTATGCTGGCCTTTATGGTGGGTGTCTTCCAGTTTATGCTGGGTGTGTTTAAACTCGGAGTGATCGTTAACTTTCTGTCTCATCCGGTGATTGTCGGCTTTACTAATGCAGCCGCCATGATTATTGCTCTGTCTCAGGTCAATAAAATCTTTGGTGTTGAAAAAGTACGCAGTGAATTCTTTCTAGGTGATATCTGGGGAATGATTCAAAACCTGGGTGATACCCATTTTGTGACTCTGCTGTTTGGAGTATTTGCTGTTGTTGGTATTCTCTTTGCGAAAAAGAAATGGCCCAAGTTTCCCGGTGTTCTGGCTGCGGTTGCAGGTACCACCATAGTCAGTTGGGCGATTGATTTTGAAACCATGGGTGGTGCAGTTGTGGGGACCATTCCGGAAGGCTTGCCGTCTCTGGCTATGCCAACTTTCAATATGGAAGTGTTCTGGGTCATGCTTACCAATGCAATTATTATTTCTCTGATTGGTTTTATGGAAGCTATTTCCATTGCCAAGGCCATGGCGGCCAAAACCAAGGAGCGTATTGATCCGAGTCAGGAGCTTCTGGGGCAGGGACTGGGAAATATGCTCGGGGCCATGAGTTCTGCTTATCCTACCAGCGGTTCCTTTTCCCGTTCAGCGGTGAATTTGAATGCCGGTGCCCTTACCGGGATGTCCTCAGTTTATACCGCTGTCGTTGTATTGATTACCTTATTATTCCTGACGCCTTTGTTATATCATCTGCCCCAGGCTGTATTAGCTGCTGTGATTATGACGGCGGTATTTGGCCTGATTAATTTTAAAGCGGTCAAGCATGCCTGGCTGGCATCCCGCCACGATGGCATTGCTTCCATCGTGACCTTTATTGCAACGCTTGGTTTTGCCCCGCACCTGGACAAAGGGATCATGATTGGTGCGGGTCTGGCTATTCTCCTTTACCTGTATCGCACCATGAGCCCCCGTGTTGCCATTCTGGGACGCTATAAGGATGGTACTTTACGTGATGTGAAAATTAATGATCTGGAAACCAGTGATCAGATTATTGCCATTCGCTATGACGGTTCTTTATATTTTGCCAATGTGGCTTATTTTGAAGATGCTATTTTGGAAGCAGTGGCGGACAAGCCTGATGTAGAATACATTCTGGTGGTAGGGGATGCCATTAACCAGCTGGATGCATCCGGGGAAGAAGTGCTGCATCACTTGATACTGCGTTTGCGAGAAAATAATATACAACTTGTTTTCAGTGGTCTCAAGCGTCAGGTTTTACTGGTCATGCGTCAGACGGGTCTGATGGAAGAGTTAGGCGAAGAAAATATGTTTGCCAACGAAGATATGGCGCTTGAATCCATTTATAAAAGATTGGGTGAAACTTCAGAGTTTGACTCAGTTAACTGCCCCCTGACTTATCCAAGACCTGCCCCAGCATCCGCTGGATAGATAAGTTATATATAGCACAAAAAAAGCCCGCTAATCCTGTTTTGGATAGCGGGCTTTTTTTTGCAATGAAATAGCTTAATGGATTTTATTCTAACCCGGAAGAGCTGGATAAGTCTTTTATAAGAAAATATTTATTTCTTTGTAAATGCATTAAATATTTTCATTAAGAGACTAATCACTGGGATAATGACTTATTACGGAAATAACCGCTAGGATAAAGACTTTTTACGAAAACAAGTTTTCTAAAGTCT
>CBDTVA010000176.1:0-6019 GCA_965363935.1 uncultured Gammaproteobacteria bacterium
GGTTTGGCTATTTGTCAAGTATTTTTGGTCACAGAAACCCGCAACGAGTTGTTTAGTACCATCCCTGAAATATTTCACTTGACGAAAACTATTACTAGCAATTGATATTAGACACACAATGAACCTTATTAATGAAGCTGCAACGAGCCGGATTAGATAACTACTGTTTTTTGTCGCGTTATTATCAACAATTAGCATAAATTCTTGTTATTTATTCTTTGATTTAGAATAAATCAAAGCTTCTTTGATTGTTTTAAATTTCTCACCACTAATAACAAACTCATTTCCTTGTTTCTCTATCCCAAATTTATCCATTACAAACTTAAGATCATATTGTTTCCCATTGATGGTAATTTTCCCTTTTATTTCTGCTTCTTTTCTTACTTCTTTTGCTTGATTAGGCTTTTTTAGTGTAAATGTTTTAACAATAAACTCATGAGCTTCTATTTCATTCTGATGTTGATTCTTACCAGAAGATAAAAACTGCTCACTAATTGAAATTAAATCTATATCAATATCGGACTTAAAAACTCTTCCAACGGCTAATTTGAACGTTTGTATACTGGGAATTTCAATATTATTAATAATCTTATCAATTGCTTCATCATCTATCCGTTTATCTTTTGCCAGGTCTTTACAAACTTTTCTTATAAATTCACGCTCAGCTTGAACTAAGCGATCGTCAGCTTTACCCAGAAATAATAAAACTTTAAGAACATCAATGAAATCACTTTCTAGCCTCTTTAATGAGTAGCCGGGAGATTGCTTATATTCATGATACAGGTAGGCCCCTGGATCACTAATTATTTCGCCAGTTTCAACATTTGCACAATTTTCCATCCTGGAAGACGTAAAAGTTCTCATTGCATTTCGCAAATGACAAAAACCCTGAATATAGGTATTATCTTTATCAGACTTATCTACCGTTTTCACATCTACGGTTCTGCTGAATTTCTTATCATTGGCATCTGTGTAATCAAAAATAATAGTCCTGTCAGAATCAAAAGTGTCAGCTGATGATGGATCGAAATAATATCTGTCTCTATATGAGTCATCATCAGAAATATAATCATTATCTTCATTGTCTGATAATATTCTTGCCTTAATTCCACCAAAGTTAGAGCTACGGATATGGTTATTTTTTATTTCTAGTTTTCTATTAAGTCCTTGTTTTTGTGAGCTTAAAATTCTGATCCAGGCCGATTGGAAAAGGATAATAAAGCAGAGAAATATTATTATAAAGTCACCAGAATCCATCTTTTTGCCTTATTTTTAATGTGAATTTCCTCAGGTTAGCACTTCACACAAAACCTTACTACTGAAAAAATCAACCAAAGAGGGAGTGGCTAAACATTGGCAGCACTTATTCTCTTTGCCCGTATTGGTTGAACGTTATTCCTTATTCATTACAGGATTATCTGGAACTCACCGACTGGGCGGACCGGAAGATAAGCTAAAGTTACTGTGTCAAAAGCAAAGTAAAAAATGGGTACGTGGTCTGCATCTATGTCGGAGGTTGTGTAATCATAAAAATCTGCATCCCATATCAATCTAAAACAATCAGTTTATCTTCCAGAAACACAATGCAAGCTTTCTGTAAACTTTCCCCTGCACAAAATACTGTTAATTTGTTGTAATTCCAGCCTTGCTTTATTTCTTCCAGTTTGATTATCATACTCAGAACAATAACAGCTATTTAACATTTTATTATCAAAAAACTTTTATTTAAATTAAATGTAAATTAAATGGGTGTCTCCTTTCTCGAATGCTGTTATCGTATAAAATACCAGGTAAAGATGTTAATAAACATAAGACTGATTTTCAATGAAAATAATTTCAGGCGCACAAACAGGTGTAGACAGGGCTGCTCTTGATGCAGCTCTAGAATCAGGTATTGATGCAGGTGGATGGTGTCCAGAAGGGAGAAAATCTGAAGATGGTACTATTCCTGAGAAATATCCTGTCCAGGTATTAAAAGGCGCTGGTTACAGGCAGCGTACCAGGAAAAATGTAACCGATAGTGATGGCACAGCAATCATTTATTTTGGCTATCCTACGGGTGGTACTGAACAAACCATAGAATTCTGTATAAAATTGAAGAAACCTTATGTTTTAATTGATGCAGAAGAATTTTCTATTGAAAGCGCATCCAACAAGATAGCTTTATTTATCGAAAAACATTCTGTTACTACCCTTAATGTTGCCGGCCCTCGTGCTGGTGGTGAACCCAGAGCATATGAATATGCTAAGAAAGTTATTTTAGCTACGGTGTGTCTTTAATAATTTTGGGGTGGGTATTCTGGCCTGCCACCTTCTAATGACAGTATTAAAAAACCATCATAACGCAGTATTTTTTAACAATTAACTTAGATAGCACGATGTTGAGTGTCTCAACAATGCCACAATAATGCCAGAAGCAGGCTATTTAACATGGGCAAAATAAATGAATCGAAAAATCACTGAAATCACTGCCTTTATCCGTCGTCAGAGTGCTCCGGGTAATGATTATGATGCCAATAATAAAATAGCCCAATGGTGGGTACCTGTGATTGAATTGATAGCCAAACATCATCATGGATAATACAAATCCTGAGTTGCTGCTCGCCAATGATTTTGTCTGTCATACGCATCATAATATCTTCCTGACCGGGAAGGCCGGTACAGGTAAAACCACCTTTTTGCATAGTTTAAAAACCAATATCAGCAAACGTCTTATTATTACAGCACCGACCGGTGTGGCTGCAATCAATGCCGGTGGAATGACCCTGCATTCCTTTTTTCAGATCCCTTTCGGTCCTTATGTACCCGGTATTGAGGCACAGGATCAGGGTCGGAGACATCGCTTTAATAAAGAAAAAATCAATATCATTAAAACCCTGGATTTATTAATAATTGATGAAATCAGTATGGTTCGCTGTGATGTACTTGATGCTATCGATGCGGTTTTACGTCGCTACCGGCGTAGTCATGCTCCCTTTGGCGGGGTGCAGTTATTAATGATTGGTGATTTGCATCAGTTGCCGCCTGTGGTGAAAGATGATGAATGGTCAATATTACAGAGCCATTATGATTCCGCTTATTTTTTTAGTAGTCACGCACTGAATAAAACCGAGTTTCACGCGATTGAATTGAAGCATATTTATCGTCAGTCCGATCCGCATTTTATTGAACTCTTGAATCGAGTGCGTGAAAATCGCTTGGATGATAAGACTTTACAGGTTCTAAACAGCCGCTATCAAGCAGACTTTAAACCGGAAAAAGGCAGTGATTACATCACACTCACCTCTCATAATCGTAATGCTGATATCATCAACCAACAGCATTTGCATGATCTGGATGTAAAGTCATTCACATTCAATGCCGATATTGAGGGTAATTATCCTGAGTATAACTACCCGACTGCCGAAAACCTGATACTTAAAAAAGGTGCTCAGGTGATGTTTGTTCGCAATGACGTCTCTCAGGAAAAACTTTACTTTAATGGTAAAATTGGCAGAATTAGCGAAATTAATGAACAATTCATCCAGGTAAAATGCCCTGATGACAAGCATGAAATAGTGGTTGAAAAAGTGTCCTGGGAAAATATCAAATACACTATCAATCAACAGAACAAAGAAATATCTGAAGAAATTATTGGCAAATTCAGCCAATACCCTCTGCGTCTGGCATGGGCTATTACGATTCACAAGAGTCAGGGCTTAACCTTTGAACATGCCATTATTGATGCCAATGCGGCGTTTTCACATGGCCAGGTTTACGTTGCACTGAGCCGCTGTAAAACCTTTGAGGGCATGGTTCTGAGCAGTCCCATATCACAAAGTGCAGTAAAAACAGATAATACTGTCAGCCAATTTGTTCATCATGCCAATCAGAGCATCCCCACATCAGAACAACTTAATGCAGCTAAAGTCAGCTATCAGAAGAAACTCATTTTAGATTGCTTTGAATTTCAAACTATCCGTTTTAATTTCAACTTTCTGAACAAACTCCTTCATGACTATCAGCATTTAGTGCACCACTCAGGTCAATCAGTAGTCAAGAACTATGGCTCTGACAGCATGGATAATGACATTGAAAATATTGAGGTGCAAGTACAGGAAGATGTCTTTAAAGTCAGTGAAAAATTTAAAAATCAGTTACATTCTATCATTGAGAAAACGCAGTTATCTGAAACCAGACTGCCCGAAGATGATGCTTATTTGCAAGAACGGATCACCAAAGCATCCGCTTATTTTTTGGGAAAACTACAGAAAAAATTAACCCCCTGGGCTTTTTCGCTAGGCTTTGAGACCGATAATAAAGAATTACGTAAACGCATAAACAAGTCGATTGATTTTTTACAACAGTCTCTGGTGCTTAAATTGGCCTGTCTTGAGAGCTGTCTGGAATCTTTTTCAGCCACGGCTTATTTGCATGCCCTGGCAAAAGCTGAAATTGAGTTCAAATCGCAAAATACCCGAAAAAAACAAACACTGGATTATAGTACTTCAGATGTTGAACACCCGGAATTACTTGAACGGCTGAAAACCTGGCGTTCCGAACAAGCAAAGAAAGAAGCTGTTGCTGATTTCCAGGTTTTGCATCAAAGAGTTATTATTCAAATCGCCATAATTTTACCCGACTCACTCAGCGCACTCAAGAAAATCAAAGGCGTTGGCAAGCATACTGTAGAAAAATATGGTGAGCAACTTATTGCTATGATTTCAGATTTTTGTCAAAAAAATAATATAAAGCCTAATAAGTTGCTGCCCGCTCCATCAATCGGAATAAATAATAACAATGAGGAAACCTCGCAATCACAAAGCGGCGACACCAAGCGCATAAGTTATGAACTGTATAAAGCAGGAAAAACCATTAGTGAAATCGCTCAGCAAAGAGGTTTTGTGAACTCCACCATTGAAAATCATTTAGCCTGGTACATCGGACTGGGAGAACTGGATATACGGGATTTTTTAAGTGCAGAAAAATTAGCCATTATCAAAGAAAAATTGTCTGAATTAAACACAGAGAGTCTGAAAGAAATTAAAGTCGCTTTGGGGGATGATTATTCTTATGGCGAAATTCAAATGGTAAAAGAATCTATTAAAAAACATTCTGCTAAATGACAGCTTTGGGATTGCTTCTAACTTAGGCCGGCAACAGAGGAAAACAGCGTAATAGAAGATTTAACCTTGATACAATTTTTCAAAGTATGAGCGATCAAAACCATCCATTCGTTTTTTACCATCAAGAATAATAGGTACTCCTCTTCCGCCCAAACGTTTAAAACCTTTACGTCCCTCAACTGTTTTCTCTACATCATACTCCTGGTAAGGTATGCTTTGATTATTAAAATAATTTTTAGCTGTTTTACAGACGCCACACCAGGTAGCACTATACATGATAATTTTATTTTTAGAAGCCAGTGAATTATTGGAAATTTTAGGCACTTTCACTGTATTTATTTTGAGTTTGAGTGTCTTCGCCTGGCTTCCTTTAAGTGGTTTTTTATCTGAAAATTTAACAGATCCGTCTTTATCAACCCATTTATAAATCTCAGAAAATGAGGGTTGAGTTATCACTAACAGCAACAAAGTTATGAGCAAGATATAGCATTTTTTCATAGATACTTTCCTGGGCTTTGGTGAGGCTGGTTAGGTTGTGATTGACCACATTGCTTGTCAATTATAGATTCCCACCAAGTGTATGATCCGCTGGAATTTAATGAGACATAAGAGTCATCGAGCGTGGATAAGCGGAAATAATTGAATGTAACCATCTACACTTGTCTCACTTACCCAAACCTTTGTTAATTTTCATTGTTTAAGTGTTAAAAAAATGAACACTTTTGTCTGTAGGAAAGGTGATTATTGTGTGTAGGATATTTCTCTATTTGTAAAAGTATTGATATTTCTCAAGAGCAAAACACTTTCAAAAGTGAATATGTGCATGTTGTTTCGAGATTCAGAAAAAAGCCATAAAGAGACATATAACTGACTTTCATCACCTGACTTTAGAAATAACAATAAGGAATTAACCG
>CBDTVA010000177.1:0-6005 GCA_965363935.1 uncultured Gammaproteobacteria bacterium
ACGATTCATGACATGATGAAATGCTCCTTCGTATTCAATTCGAGTAGGTCTTGGCGTGGTGAATAGTATACATTAATTTTGTATATAATAAAATAGGATTGACCCCTTTTTTTCTGCAGTGACCCCTTTTTTTCTGCAGGGTGTTGTGGGGGCTGGAGGGTAAAGACCTCCGGCTACCCGATTAAACACTTTATGATTCATAATTGGACATATTAAATTTCTTCATGCGGATATCTTTGAAGATACAATTCAAATACGAGATGAAACTTTGAATTTTCAGTATCTTCTGACATGGCCTTTCGTTCATGGTCCTTAGTGTTAGCAGCAAGCAATTGTAGTTCCTTAAAATAAAACTCCTCTTTTTTTCCTTGAATTTTAAGTTCAGCTACGACATCGTTTGGGCTTTTATCAGGCAGTTTTCCGGTAGAAAGATAACTACTTAGTAATTCCTCATCCATTGAAATAGTACTTCCTTTTGGAACCGTGATGCTTCTTTTTCTTTTTAATTCCTGAGGGGCTGAACCTCGCTCATCACCGACTGAACAGCTATCGAACATTTTTTGAAATGTTTTAATTGCTTTTTTTCCCCGCCTATCGATGGAATTTCTGAAAAGGAAATATGATGAAAATCTAGTAATATTTGTAGGAGGATAGGTAATTTGAGAAGGGATATGTATTTGAAGCCATATTTGATCAAGCTTATTAATTTTGCCAAAAAGCTGAGAGTCCTTAACAGCACTTCTAATATTTAACAGTTTTTCTTGAATTACATCTCTTGAATGTTCATTTGTTATACCAAATGTCAATCCATTATGAGCAAATGCTACTTTGGTGACATCTGCAGCGATACAACCGGTCACAATTTTTCGAAAATATCTTCTCGGCATTCTCTCGCTAAGTTGTTTGCTCGCATACGAAAGCCTGCTTTCTAATTGTTTGGGACTTCCGATTCTTTTGCATTCTGTAAAGAATGCATACTTATTGTTAAGTGCAATTATGTCTGTCTTTTTCGAAAGGTCTACAATGCAACCTGCTTGGCAGTAGTAACTTGCAATACGCAATTCAAACTGAGTGTTACGTGAAAGTGAGTTGGAATCTAACGCGGCAAAGTCTTGACCACTGACTATTAGTTTCAGTTTTTCATCTACACCTTTTGGAATATGCTTTTTGAGACCTTTGAGAATCCACATTAATTCATGGACTTCTCGTAAAGTATATAGGTACCAATCACCACTACTTTCGAAAGGGCCATTTTTTGTATTTTTAAATATATTTGACTCATCAACAGACTTTGAATTAGACCTTTTCTCAAAATATTCTAAATACCTAGAAAGTCTGGTATTTTTTATAGTTATACCTCGTTGTTCTAGAAAAGCTATTATTTCTTTTAGATCTTTAATATGTAATGAAATATCTAACCCTGGCAATGAATGAGTAGGGATTTTATATGTATTTCTTCTAACTTCTTTCATTGTTTAACCAGTAGTTGACTAGTTTCTGTTTAAGTTATACATGATCTTCATAAGCATCTCAAGATCACCCTTTACAGCCTATAATTCCTTTCTGGATAACACTCATAATTCAGGATAAAAGGTTTCTGGATAAGATTCTTACAAAAGATATTGGTTGATCTAAAATGAAATTTTATGATGAATATGGAACTTCATTTTTAAGCCTATATTTGTAAAACCAGTAAAGAGTATAAAATCAGCTGGTTTTAAAGTTGTCAAAGGCCATTTTGAATTGCTAACACTCACTCCAAAGCGCGGCTTTAAACGATCATCCTCCAACTCATATTGAAAAATTTTAATAAAGTGTCAGTTCAGATTAGAGCTACTACAAATATAGCACATAATATGTAATCTGAATTCAAGTGTTAATCTAAGGTTAATCCACATCAAACTTGTGCAGAGATTTTTTTCTTAAGCTGGTAAATTAAATCCAGTGCATCTCTGGGTGATAAGCTATCCGGGTCAATAGCATCCAGTGCATTAAGTATTTCATTGTATCGCTCTGATTGCTTATTCTGGACTGAGTCATTTTTGCTGACAATACCCGTATTCATATCGGGTTCAGCTTGCACAGTATGATTTTCCTGACCTGAACTTTCCTGCTGGGGACTCCTTTCCCTGTCAACGTCTAATGCCTCTTGCTCCAGTGAAGCCAGTTTGATTTTCGCCAGTTCAATCACTGCACCGGGAACTCCTGCCAGAGCAGCCACCTGTATGCCATAACTCTGTGAAGCGCTGCCATCCTGTACCTGATGAAGGAAAACTATTTTATCGCCGTGCTCAACGGCATCCAGGTGAACATTAGCGATATGCTTAAATATTTCCGGTAGATGGGTCAGCTCAAAATAGTGGGTGGCAAAGAGCGTAAACGCCCGACTGGTGCTGGCCAGATAATGGGCGGAAGCATAGGCCAGGGACAGTCCGTCATAGGTACTGGTGCCACGGCCTATTTCATCCATTAATATCAGGCTCTGTGGTGTTGCATTGTGCAGGATATTAGCCGTTTCTGTCATTTCAACCATAAACGTAGAACGTCCGCCGGCAAGATCATCCGATGCTCCGATGCGGGTAAAAATTCGATCTACCGGACCAAAGCGGGCAGACTGAGCCGGGACATAACTGCCAATATGGGCCATTAAGGTCAACAATGCCACCTGTCGCATATAGGTTGATTTGCCTCCCATATTAGGCCCTGTGATCAATAGCATCCGCCGTGCATCATGCAAATCAATATCATTGGCAACAAACGGAGCATCCTGAATTTGCTCAACAACCGGATGTCGTCCCTGCTGGATGGACAGACAGGAATCAGGGCTTAATTGCGGCTTACACCATTGTAAGGTGAATGCGCGTTCAGCAAAATTGGCCAGAACGTCCAGCTCACATAAGGCTTCGGCACTGGCCTGCAAAACTTTCAGATGCGGTGAAAGCAGGTCAAACAGTTCATCATAAAGTGCTTTTTCACGTGCCAGGGCTTTTTCATTGGCGCTGAGGACCTTATCTTCAAACTCTTTTAATTCTGGTGTGATATAACGCTCACTGGCTTTGAGAGTTTGACGACGCTGATAGTTCTCGGGTACCTTATCGGTATAGCTGCGGCTGACCTCAATATAAAAACCATGAACACGGTTATAATTTACTTTAAGCGTGGGAATGCCGCTGCGCTGTTTTTCCCGGTTTTCCAGATCAATTAAATACTGGTTGGCGTTTTTCTGAATATTGCGCAGTTCATCCAGCTGTGCATCATAGCCGGGTGCAATAACACCACCATCACGGATTAGCACCGGTGGATTTTCAATCAAAGCCCGATCCAGCAAGTCCCGCTGTTCGGGAAATACGGCAATGTTTTTGGCCAGTTGTCTGATTAATGGATCGGCAAGAGTGATGAGTTCACTTTGCAGCAAAGGAAAGACAGTCAGGGAGTTTTTCAGTCGCTCAAAGTCCCTTGGTCTGGCTGTTCTCAAAGCAATGCGGGTCAACACCCGCTCAATATCACCTATCTGCTTGAGTAAGGGTTGTATTGCTTCGTACTGGTTGTCAGCCAGCAATTGTTCAATGACCTGATAACATTGGTTCAGTAACTTTTGATCACGCAACGGACGGTTCAGCCAGCGACCCAGTAAACGGCTGCCCATAGCAGTAGCGGTTCGATCCATAACGGCCATCAGAGTATGATCCTTCTTGCCACTCAGAGCATAGTCAATTTCCAGATTTCGACGACTGACAGTATCCAGAATGACGGCTGTATCATGCTGTTCGGGTTTCAGGCTGTGGATATGCGGTAAAGCAGTACGCTGGGTGTTCTGGGCATATTGTAATAGACATCCTGCAGCACTCAGTGCGCTGTGATAGTCTTCGCAGCCAAAGCCCTGTAAATTCTGAGTGGAAAATTGCTGATTCAGACATTGTCTGGCAGATTGTTCGTCAAACCACCAGGCAGGCTGCTCGGAAAAAGTGGTTTGTTTGCCCAGTTGATGTTGTAAACTTTTTTTGATGGGGCTTTGTTCTGCCAGTAACAACTCTGAAGGTTTGTGTCGTTCCAGTTCGGATTGCAGGGACTCGAGATTTGCAAGCTCTGAGACAGTGAATCGGCCACTGGTTAAATCCAGGATGGCAAGCCCGAAGGGGATTGAATATGGCTCATCAATCTGTTCATAAGCCTCTCCATCAAAGAATACGGCTGCCAGTAAATTATCTTTTCTGTCTTCCAGCAGACTTTCTTCGGTAATGGTGCCGGGGGTTATTATCCTCACCACTTTTCTTTCCACAGGACCTTTGGATTGTGCGGGATCTCCGATTTGTTCACAGATGGCAATTGACTGGTTGAGCCTGACCAGTTTGCTTAAATAATTATCCACTGCATGGTAGGGCAGACCGGCCATGGGAATAGGTTCGCCAGCGGAACGCCCCCGCGCCGTCAGTGAAAGATCCAGCAGCCGGGAGGCCTGTTTGGCGTCCTCAAAAAACAGTTCATAAAAATCCCCCATACGGTAGAACACCAGCATATCTGGAAATTCGGCCTTGATTTTCAGGTACTGTTGCATCATAGGCGTATGTGAGCTTATTAACTCATTGTTTTTACTGTTTTTTATCATAAACTACTGAGTTTTATTTAATATAAGTGAATTAGATGACATCTCGGGTTATTTTCCTGAATCGCTGTCAACGATCGTCTTCCAGCATAGAATTATGAATCTTATCCATTAACAGAGATAGATACCGGAGAAATTCTGATCAGAAGAAATAAACACTTCTTTATTTCGACACTACAGCAACAGGAAAGTCATTTTATGACATTATTATCGCTAAAATCAAAGAAGTCTCTTTCCTGATAGAAATTATTCTGGCCAGAATCTATAATCTGTTTCTCCTGATCTATCCAGACTGAGCTTCTAAAATGAAGGTTGTATCCGTCAATCAGGAACAATTGAGTGATGAGATGGGTGAACAATCTATATCAGATTTTGAGTTCAACCACTGTGTTGCCTGGTGAATATTTCAAAACATCAAAATGCTATAACTGTCGATTTATAGATTGAAAAGTGCCATTGAAGTGCTTATCCTTCGGTTTAACTATCGCCAACTTCAGTGGTGATCAGAAGATAAAAGATCAAACCACCAAATAAGTCATGGTATGCCGTGATGAGCAGCAACATAGATTCCGTTATAGAATTTATCGATAGACAAATATTATGTATATTGACTCAGGCATGAACCGACAATTTCATTGATTTTTTCTATAAAACGGACAATTCTAAAGATATACTAGAGTTAAGAATTTCTACTTTTAGTAGAATCCAATGTGGTAATAAACTTTAGAAATAACATAGGTGATATTTATGAATATGAAAAGCTTCACAGAATTCGATTTAGCGGGTGCCGTTAAAAAAGCGAATGAAAAACACTACTACATCTATCTTGATATCGATGACAATGATCGTATCCAGTTCTGCTTAAATGAAGATAATACTGATAATTACTTTTGCTTTGATGATTTATTTGGAGTGTTCGATCACTTGGAAAAGGTTCCTACTCCGAATATGTAAAAATCTGGATTTGTTCATACAGAAATGTTCAGATATATTCCTAAAAGATTACTACGAGCACTATTCTGTTAAATTTAATCTCATATAGACAATTTCAGTGTGTACCATAAAATAGTCCGAAATTTTATTAATTGTAAGACCTTGTTTTTTAAACTCATTGATTTTATTTTCTGGGATTAATTGCTTTAAAGTTAAACTTACTAGTTTCCTATTTTGAATAGCAGTTAAATTTTCTCGCTTTTCATAAATGAGCTTTCTACTGATATAATCTCTATCACTAAACAAAAATCTTTTGTTTTCTTTTTCATCTTCAAGACTCATAATCAAATCTCTGGTACGCTTGCCTTGCTTTAATTCATCATAGATAAGACCAAAATTAATGTAGGGGGTAAAACTCAGCACCGGTTGCAGTGGGGGTGAATCTGCATCGCGCGCAGTCGAATGGGGT
>CBDTVA010000178.1:0-5983 GCA_965363935.1 uncultured Gammaproteobacteria bacterium
TAAAATGCCTCCTCAGTCTGGCCTGAGCGAATGTATAATTGCACCAGATATGCACGCGTATTAATTTGCTCACGGTTCAGTCGCAAGGTTTGATTAATGATCTGAATGGCTTTTTCATAATCCCCCTGATATTCATTGACACGGGCTAATTCTATCAATGTCGCAATATGATCCGGGTGCTGTTTCAGAATTGATAGATAATGAGCAATGGCATCTTCAGGTTTGCCCTGAGCTAATAGCAATTTCCCCAAATTAATCTGAGCAATAATAAAACCGGAGTCAAGTTGTACTGCTCGCTCAAAGTATTGCCTGGCTTTTTCAAACATCCCATTAGCAGCCTGAATTGAGCCAACCCAATTAAGAAAAACCACATTGTCGGGTTCTTTTACAATCAGCTCTTCAGCCAGGTTCAATGCCTTATCCATCTGACCCAGTTTGTAATATACTAAAGTGAGAACCATTCCTGCACCGGTCTGGGTTTTGTCTTTTTCATAAATATTGCTCAATTCAGCAAGAGCCAGTGTCTGATCACCGGCATTGAGATAGCCCAATGCCAGATCGGTGCGTATGTCAGCTTGTTCATAACTGAATACAGCGGCCTTCTCAAGTAATTTAACCGCTAAATCTGCCTGTCCGCTGTACATATAGGCATTACCCAACAGGGCTAATACACGGGGATCATCTGGCGCAAGATTATATGCGGGTTTCAATACAGCCAGACTTTTTTCATAGTCTCTTTGCTCAAGATAAATACGGCCAAGGATTTTTCGTGCCCCTATCTGTTCAGGGTGTTTTTTTACAAATAAATCAAGATAAGTTTCGGCTTGCTCATAGTGTTTTAGATCAAAAAAAACCATGCCGGCCAGCATAAGTAAGGCGCGGCTATTATTGAGTATCTGCGGACTCATTTCAGTAAGGATATTGGCTGATTGCTGAATATTTTCCAGGGCTTGTTTTTTATTGCCCTCACGGATTTGCAAGATGGCTTGTAGATAAATTGAACGTGGCTCAAATTCATAATTTTTTCTTAGATAATCAATATCCCTGCGTGCGGCTTCTCTATTATCTAAATCAAGATAGATTCCTATACGAGCCAGTCTGGCATCCAGGTCATCCTGGTCAAGTTCCAGTACTTTGTCATATTCCTGAAGCGCTTTTCTTAAATTTCCCTGTAAGTGGCTGATGGATGCTTTGACATTCAAGACGCTGATCTCATTCGCATCCAGTTGCCGGGCTTTCGCCAGCATTTTTTTTGCCTCTTCTAGCTTGCCCTGATGCATTAAAACCAATGCTGTGCCCGATACGGCGCTGGCTGTCAGATTTTTCTGTTGTGCCTGAGCAAATGAACGGGCTGCTTTTTTTATGTGACCGAGTTTCAGATTAGCATGGCCAATATAAACCAGTAATTCACTTTGTATATCAGCGGGCAAACCGTTAATATCAATCAGTTTAATAACAGACTGGTATTTATATTGCGAATAATAGGCCTGGGCCAGGGAAGGTAAGGTCAAGGCACGATCGGCACCCAGACGATTCGCTTTTAAAAGCTCAAACTCAGCACTGGCGGGCTGACCATCCTGAAGATAACTTTTTCCAAGTAATACGCGCGCCGGCAGCATATCCGGATTATTTTTAAGAGCATTTTTTAACTGAATGATTGCACCTTTTGTATCATCATTATTCAGTCTGATGACAGCATCTTCATAAAGTTGTGCCGCCGTTTCCCTGTCAGCCATAGTCAAGTGCGGCATTGAAATAACAAAGACTATGAGAAATGCTGACAAAATTCTGAACAAAGACATATTTAATATACCTGATGAGTTAAAACTTTTTCTGATACCTAATCACATTAGTTCAGAACAGTTGGTTTGTCACTTTGAACTTATACGCTTAATATCGGACTGAGAAAAGTAAAGCTATTGTCTCTCTGGAATAAGCTGATATGGGAGACAGGAAAGATGATATAATGGTCATTGTCAGCCAGCATCAATGAAATAATATTACCTTAGAATTCGAGAAAGATATCAGAATATGACCAATTATTACAAGTCATCCAGTCAGAATTATAAACCGAAAACAAAAAATAAAGAGTCAGTACCTCCCGATGCTGCTGGGCAGTACAGCAGTCCGGAAGGCGAAAAATTACAGAAGGTTATTGCTCGCTCCGGCCATGCCTCGCGGCGTGAAGCTGAGCGTTTAATTGCCCAGAGACGTGTGAAAATTGATAAGCGTATCGCTCAATTAGGGGATAGAGTCAATGGTTCTGAACGTATTTATCTGGACGATAACGAGTTGTTTATTGCCTGGGAAAAACCCAGGCAACGGGTGCTTGTTTATAACAAGCCTCCGGGAGAGATATGCAGCCGGAAGGATCCTGATCATCCCAATACAATTTTTGATGATCTGCCCAGTCTTAAGATAGGACGGTGGATTTCTGTTGGCCGTCTGGATATTAATACTTCTGGCTTAATTTTGCTCACCAATGATGGCGAACTGGCTAATCTGTTGATGCATCCCTCAAGTGAAATTGAACGGGAATATGCTGTCCGGGTTCTGGGCGAAGTAACGGATGATGATATCGAGCAATTAAAGACCGGGGTGGCTCTGGATGATGGCATGGCTCACTTTGACAAAATTATTTATTCGGGTGGACAGGGGGCAAACCACTGGTATCATGTTACTCTGAAAGAAGGCAGAAACCGGGAAGTACGCCGTATGTGGGAGTCATTAGGGATCACTGTAAGTCGACTGTCTCGAATACGCTATGGTGTGGTTGAGCTGCCACGAGGACATAAAGTCGGTCGCTGGGAAGATATGAGAGAACAGGAGATGAAAGAGCTCTATGCCAGTGTTGGGTTATGCCTGCATAAGCCCAAAACTGATCATCGCGGTCGTATTATTTCTCCCTATAGTCAGAAGGGTAAAAGTAAAAAGCGTCTGGTTATGCCGGACAACCGCAGAAAATCCCAGAAAAAAAAGATATATAAACAACGTTAGAATATACAGCTCTATGCAGATGTTTTCAGGCGATCTGTCCTAATGAGGCAAGATCTCTGACATCTGGTTCCTGAGCCATCAGGATCTTGCTTATTAATGTATGAGGAAAGTTGAAGTGACTGTCTACAAAAATGACGATCTTGTTGGTTTTATTCCCGGCAGCAATTTGGCTCAGATCCGATTGCAGGCCTTGTTTGCCTAAATCTTTGTTAAATCCCAGGAGTAGATAAATACCGTAAAGTTTACTGTGCTTTATATGGTTTAAAACCATTTCCGGGGTTTTGGTGTTTGGAATGATAATATGTGATGCTTCCATTCGACGCAGGCCAGTTTCATTATCCCAGAGATAAATCGCTTTGCCTTCCCTGATCAATGGGCGAAAGTCATTTATGGTTTGTTCCGGAGAATTGGTTTCCAGGCTGATAAGTTTGTAACCGGTGTCTATCAGTTTTTCTAGATGCTCTTGAAGCATATTCCGCCTCCCGCCCATATTTGTTATTTAGTAAACTTTTTTTGATTATAGCAAATAAATTACTAAAAACTGTGAACCATAGAGAACTTTGTTTTAGAAAATGGCATTCACTGTACTTTTATGTTACAGAAGTCTTTACCGGGGGTTACTACCGAACTTCGCACATCACCTGATTTCGGCCTGCTGATTTTGCTTGATAGAGTGCTTTATCAGCACGTTCAAAAAAACTTTCTTGAGTATCTTCGAATGTGAAACTGCTGATACCCATACTGACGGTAATTGCAATGTTATGGCCATTGCAGACACAGGGTGTTTGTTCGACTGTTTCACGAATTCTTTCAGCCAGTAGTTTCGTTCCTGGCTTGTCTGTACTATTAAGCAACAAAGTAAATTCTTCGCCGCCATAACGGAACAGCATATCAGTATTTCGAGTGCATTGTTTGATACATTCGATTAAATGTTTGAGAACGCAATCACCGGTGGCATGGCCATAAGAATCATTGACCTTTTTAAAAAAATCAATGTCCAGTACTATCATAGATAGTGGCGTATGGTTTCGTTGTGCCAGTTCGATTTCTCTGGAAAAAATACTTTCCATAGCAAAACGATTGAATGTTCCGGTCAGTGGATCTTGCAGGGAGGCATTGATAGCCCGGGTATATTCCAGCGCATTATGCAGTGGTGATAAAAGTGCAAGCAGGATTTTTTCAATAAATTTTTGTTCCTTTATACTAAAACGAGTACGACGCAACAGGGCTATTTCGCCCAAATCCTTATTATGTAAAACCAGTTGATAGGAAACCAGATGACGACCTTTGGGTTCAATGACTTCAGTATTATCTGGCGCATGATATATGATATTATCCAGATTTAAAACTGGAGCAATTTCCAGTTCAAATACTATTAATAGCTTTTCCAATTCTAAGGTGGAATGAAGTTTATTCGATAATTCGAGTAATAACTGCTGGTCCGTACTGAGACTATCAATGATGTTGCTGCTTTGGCTCTTGCCAGGAGCCTGGCCTGCAGATTTTGAACCATTTACAATGGATAGTGTAGGATTTGCCATTTTTTCTTCACCAATATAAGGATTTGAATTATAGTATGCTTATACCATGCCAACTTTGGATTGATAAAATAAGAACAATAAAAACAATAAGATAAATTGTATTTTTGGAACGGTTTCCGGATTGTGACTAAATATTGACACTTATCAGGAAGAGAATTGCCCTACTTTAATTTGAATGTCAAAGAACTGGATATCTATATTATGAAAAAAATTATACTGACTGGCCTATTAATATTATTTGTTGTAAATTTTGTTTCAGCCAGTGAGGTAGAGCCCTCAGCCCAAGGACAAGAGCCTTCAGCTTATGGAGAAAAGCCCTCGACTCACAAACAGGAGCTGCCTGAAGGAATGGTAAATCCGGGGTTCTATAATAAACCGGACTGGTTCAAACAATCATTTTTGGATCTGCAGGATGATCTGGATGATGCAAATGAAAACAATAAACATATTTTATTGTATTTTCATCAGGACGGTTGTCCCTATTGCAAGAAATTACTTAATGATAATTTTACCCGTATGGATATCATTGCAAAAATGAAACAGCACTTTGATGTGCTGGAAGTCAATATGTGGGGAGATAAAAGTGTTACCACAATAGCGGGCGAAGAGCTTTCTGAGAAGGAGTTTGCCAGACAAATGAAAGTTATGTTTACTCCGACTCTGATTGCCCTGGATAAAAAAGGTCTGCCTGAGTTTCGAATGAATGGCTATTATGCACCGGATAAATTTTCCGCTGTGCTGGATTATCTGCTGCTTGAGCCAGAAAATAGCTCTTCTATCATGCCTGAGAAGACAGCCCGAAAACATCCGGGTTTTAATGAATACTATAGACAGCAGACTCAGTCAGTCCCGGGTAAAGGAAAAAAAATGACTGTAACCGGGTTGCATACAGAAAAATTTGTTTATATGGGCAATGATTTTCAAACGCTGATTAATACCAGCAGCAAGCCCATTATGATTTTGTTTGAGCAGAATAACTGTAGTGAATGTGATGAGCTGCATGGTGATATTTTCAGGCGTTTACCCGTTTATAAAAAGCTCAGGGAGTTTACTATTGCACAGATTGATATCAATTCGGCCGATGAAATCATAGCGCCAGACGGTCAGACGATGAGCCAGGAGGAATTGGCCAAAAAGCTGAATATCCAGTATGCACCGTCAATACTCTTTTATGAAAATGGCAATAATTCAGATAAGAAGCCGATATTTCGTTCAGAAGCATACCTGAAAAGCTTTCACGTACAAGCCCTGCTTGACTATATCAGCAGCAGGGCCTATTTATCTGAACCTGAATTCCAACGTTTTGTGCAAGGTCGTGCAGAAAAAATGCGTGCAGAAGGAGTTGCTATTGAACTTTGGGAGTAGTCCTAAAATGAAGGTCATTTTAGTAAGGGCAGCCGCAAAAATTAATTTGCATTTATCAGTTTTCAATGGCCATTCTATCA
>CBDTVA010000179.1:0-5972 GCA_965363935.1 uncultured Gammaproteobacteria bacterium
CAGTTGCGACAACCTTTCGAGAAACTCTGGCTGAAGCCGGGGTGATTTTTTGCTCCATTTCAGAGGCCATCAAGGAGTATCCGGAGCTGATACAACAATATCTTGGCTCTGTGGTTCCGCATACCGATAATTTTTTTGCCAGCTTAAATGCCGCTGTTTTTACCGATGGCACCTTTGTTTATATTCCTAAAGGTGTTCGCTGTCCAATGGAACTATCAACCTATTTTCGCATTAATGAAGCTAAAACAGGACAGTTTGAACGAACCCTGATCATTGCAGAAGAAAAAAGTTATGTCAGTTATCTGGAAGGCTGTACCGCACCCACCCGGGATGATAACCAGTTACATGCGGCAGTGGTTGAGCTGGTCGCCATGGAAGACGCGCAAATAAAATACTCCACCGTTCAGAACTGGTATCCCGGTGACAAAGATGGCAAGGGGGGGATCTACAACTTTGTCACCAAGCGGGGTGAATGTCAGGGTGATCGGTCCCATATTTCCTGGACTCAGGTGGAGACCGGTTCGGCCATTACCTGGAAATATCCCAGCTGTATCCTACGGGGTAATAATTCAATCGGCGAGTTTTATTCAGTTGCAGTCACTCGGGGCAAACAACAGGCCGATACCGGCACCAAAATGATTCATCTTGGCGCCAATACCACAAGTACGATAGTGTCCAAAGGGATCTCTGCTGCTCAGGGCCAAAACACCTACCGTGGCCTGGTACGCATGTCACAACGTGCTGAAAATGCGCGTAACCATTCGCAATGTGATTCACTACTGCTGGGTGATCAATGTGGTGCACACACTTTTCCTTATATTGAAGTCAGTAATCCCACTGCCAAAGTGGAACATGAAGCAACAACATCAAAGATCTCGGAAGATCAATTATTTTATTGCCAGCAGCGGGGACTTTCCGAGGAAAATGCCGTGTCCATTATCGTTAACGGGTTTTGCAAGGAAGTATTTAAAGAATTGCCTATGGAGTTTGCTGTTGAAGCACAGAAATTATTAAATATAACCCTTGAGGGTGCCGTTGGTTAGAGCGAGTCCGGTTTAATATTCACAGAGAGCAGAACGATGTTATCAATTAAAAATTTATATGCAGAAGTTGATGGTAAAGCCATTCTAAAAGGCCTGAATATTGAAATTGGTTCAGGAGAGGTACACGCTATTATGGGACCAAATGGTGCTGGTAAGAGCACCTTGTCGCATATTTTAACCGGCCGGGATGGTTATACGGTGACTCAGGGTGAAGTACTGTACAAGGGAGAGGATCTGTTATCGTATGCAACCGAAGAAAGAGCCCATAGAGGTGTTTTTTTAGCCATGCAATACCCTGTCGAACTGCCGGGTGTTAATAATATCGTATTTTTAAAGGAATCACTGAATGCGGTTCGAGTTGCCAATGGCAGAAAGGCAATGGATTCCATTCAATTTATGAAACTGGTACGTGAGAAAGCCGGGCAGATGAATATACCCGATAAATTACTCAAGCGTGATGTAAATTTCGGATTTTCAGGTGGTGAGAAAAAACGTAATGAGATATTACAGATGGCGATACTGGAACCTGATCTGGCGATTCTGGATGAAACTGATTCAGGGCTGGATATTGATGCCTTACGCATTGTTGCTGAAGGTGTTAATGCCCTGCGCAATGAAAATCGCTCTATGATAGTGGTGACACACTATCAACGTTTGCTGGATTATATCCAGCCTGATTATGTGCATGTTCTGGCAGATGGACAAATTGTTCGTTCAGGCAACAAGGAACTGGCCTTAGAGCTGGAAGAGAAGGGTTATGGATGGCTCTCAGGGGGTAAAGCCGCATGATATCTGAACTTGAAACACGACAATGGTTTAGTGAACTGCTCTTGCAGGGAGAGAGAGTGCCGGCTAAATACCTGCATACAGAAACAAAGAGCGACTGGATGAATAGCATTCGTCAGCAGGCAAAATCATCACTTGGTGCCATGAAGATGCCTTCCCGAAGAGATGAAATATGGCGTTATTCCAATATGGATAAGCTGTTTGCCAATCAGTTCAAAATGCCGGATGAAACTTCGACTGCCGTACTGGAACCGGAGTTTAATGATTATAATTTACCGGGCTTAGACAGTTATCAGATTGTTATCATCAATGGTCGATGTGTTTCGGATTCAGGCGTTCTGAACGGTTTACCAGAAGCTGTGACTATCAGCAGTTTACGAGATGTTCTGCTAGGTCAAACAACGCAGTTTGCAACCTGGTTTGGGCAAACAGCCCAACATCAGCAACATGTTTTTTCTGCGCTTAATACAGCTTTAATGAATGATGGTGTCTTTATTCACATAGCTGCTGGAATAAAGCTGTCTAAGCCCATTGAAATTATTTATCTCAATCTGGAAACAGATACTCCGCTTATGATTCAGCCGCGTAATCTGGTGGTAATGGATAAAGATGCTTCGGCGACATTAATTGAACGTTACCTCTGTACTAATGGAAGCGATAGTCGCAGCGAACACACCGGTGAATCTTTTTATTTTAATAATAATCTGACTGAAATCGTGTTACAGGATAATGCAGCACTAAGCCATTACAGAACACAGGAGGAAAGTAAACAGTCCTATCATATGGGCAGTATTTTTATTTCCCAGATGGCGGAGAGTGAATACAACAATACTACTTTTGCAACAGGTGGTCATTGGGCCAGAACCGATATCAATGTGGATTTTAAGGGCCAGTCTGCCCGGTGTAATTTAAACGGACTCTATACCGTTGGTGAGCAGCAGTTAATCGATTTTCATACCAGAGTTCAGCATAGTGTACCGAACTGTTGCAGCCAGGAAAATTTCAAAGGTATATTATACGGCAAGGGACGTGCGGTATTTGATGGCCATATTATAGTGGATAAAGATGCACAGGGAACCGATGCACATATGTCTAACGCCAATTTGCTGTTGACTCGAAAAGCTGAAGTTGATACCAAACCACAGTTGGAAATATATGCGGATGATGTGAAATGCAGCCATGGTACGACAGTTGGACAGTTAGAACCGGAACAGATATTTTATTTACGTTCCAGAGGCATTGAAGAATCCGCAGCAAAAAAGATGCTTTGTCAGGGCTTTGCAGCTGAGGTGATCAATACCATTGAAATTCAATGCGTTGCAGACAAAATGACTGGCAAGTTGCAGGAACAAATTTTGCTCTAATGTGTTTGGCATAATACTTTAGAAAAGGTGTCCTGGATATGATTTATTTTGAATGGTTATTTATGCAGTGTTTCCTGGCTCGGATCAGAGTTATCAATAGAGGTTAAAACAATGTCTTTTTTTAATCGTGAAAAGCAGCAGGAGCATAATCCTGAAACTGTTAAAGCAAAATTAACAGAACAGGATGCTGCGCAACTCAATGAGAAAATTATTGCGGCTCTGCGAACAGTTTATGATCCCGAAATTCCAGTTAATATTTTTGATCTGGGGCTGATCTATAAGGTCAGTATCGATGAAGATTCTATGGTCGGTGTTGATATGACCTTGACAGCACCTGCATGTCCGGTGGCAGGTACTTTACCGGGACAGGTAGAAAATTGCATAAAAGAGCTTGACGATGTTGCTGATGCCAAAGTGACTCTGGTATGGGAACCGCCATGGAACCGGGAACTGATTAGTGATGAGGCTAAATTAAGTCTTGGAATATTATGATTTTTAGTATAAAAAATAATATTCACTGTAACTATGGGAATATATGTCAATGACAACTCTGGATGAAATTGCTGACTCATTTGAATTGCTCGGTGATTGGGAGCAGCGCTATGCCTATTTTATCGAATTGGGAGAACAAATCCCTGCTATGCCGGAGCTGGAAAAAACGGATGACAATAAAGTCAAAGGCTGTATGAGCCAGGTCTGGACCTGTGCGGTCCCTGACCCGCAAACTTTTGACAGCCAACAGAGGCGAATCATTTCTTACCATGGTGATTGTGATACCAGCATTATTAAGGGCGTATTAGCTTTATTATTAGAGCTGACATCCGGTAAAACTGTTGCAGAAGTGGAACAATTGGACGTGGATGAGTTTTTTGAACGTCTCAATCTGCATGAGCATTTATCACCAAATCGTCATTTCGGTATTTATTCAATTGTTGATCAGATGAAAAAACAAGCTCGGGAATTGACACCATCAATAAGCAATGTAGCCTGATTCTGAGCGAATAATAAGCGGTAATTTATTCAGCCACCATTTCTTTGGCTTTCTATAAAACTTGTTAAAGTAAATCGGAGAAAACTGATGACTTCAATACAATCATTGTGTTGTGCCATCCTTACACTATCAAGCTGTTTTATCCTCATGGTTGCTCAACCGGTCTTATCAGCAAATGTAAAGATCACCCCTCTGGGCAGTCACGATGGTGAATTCTGTAAATTTGATCGCGCCATGATCCTGGAGGATGCCGATGGCACCCGGTTTCTTTACGATGCGGGTATGACGGTTGCCGGCGCCACCGATCCGCGACTGGGCAAGATCGATGTGCTGCTTGTGAGCCATATGCACGGTGACCACGTCGGATCTCGTCATATCAAGTCGGTCAATGCCGGTGCCTGTAATAACCCGGATATCTCAGTTATCGATACGCCAAACACCAATACCGTCAACATCGCCCTGGTTAAAAAAGCCAAGATAATCACCGGCAGCGAAATGCCAAAATTTTTCGCTGGTAAACTCAAGGCTCTGGGTGGTGATGCGGGTAATTCGCAACTGGTACGGTTCGGCGCCTCGAAACGTGTCGGTGGTGTTTCTATCACCACGGTACCTGCAGTGCATTCTAATGGTATAGCAGGCGCGATGATCGGTGGCGAACTAGGCCATATGCTGGATGAGGCCGGCCTGACAGCTTATGCTGGGCCACCAACAGGCTACGTACTCACTTTCTCCAATGGTCTGGTAGTCTACCTTTCGGGTGATACCGGCATAACCGCTGAGCAGGAGAGTGTCGTTCGTCGGCACTATGGCGCTAAACTGGCAGTCATCAATATTGGTGACACATTTACCACTGGACCGAAAGAAGCCGCTTATGTCATCAATGAGCTGGTCAAACCGGCCTCAGTGATTCCATCACACGCTAATGAAGAAGCCACTAAAGACGGTAAAGTGATAGCTGACAGCCGAACTGAGCAATTTATAAAATCATCCAAAGTACCTGTATATCTGCCATTGAGTGGTCGTACGATGGAATTTGACGGTACTGGTCAATGTACAGCAGGATGCTAAGAGTTGATTAGAAAAGTTCACATCCCGTACCTTATGGCTATGACATCACGCCAGTCAAAGCTAATTCTGTGTCTGGTCTTAGCTGTCATCGTCACAGCCTGTTCATTAAAATCAGTTTATAACCGGCTGGATTATTTAATACCTTCTTACGTCGAAGGCATGGTGTCACTGGATGAGGTACTCGAAGAAAAAGTTGAACAGCGCGCACAGTTATTGATCAACTGGCACCGTAATACACAGTTAAAAAAGTATGCACAACTATTGCGTACATTTCAGCAGGATATTGGTCCACAGCTTACTGAAGAGCGACTACTGCAGCATATAGCCACTATAGAGGCTTTCTGGAATTCACTTTCGCTGAAACTGAATGAAGAGATGACAGAATTATTGCCTTTGCTCGATGCACAACAGCGCCTGGAACTGTTCGAAAGCATCACAGAGAAGAATGAAGATTTTCAGGAGGAATATGTCGATATCGATGAGCAGGAACGTGTCGAACTCTATACCGACAGAATGCTGGATAATTATGAGAGCTGGCTGGGCGAGCTCTCAGAAGCTCAGGAGCGTGCCGTAAAAAAAGCAGCAGCTGGATTACATAGCAGTGCAGAGCTGCGTTTACAGAAACGCAAGTTGTGGCAAAACAGTATCCAGCGAATACTCGAATCTAATGATGACAGTCGAGACAAGTCGCAACGCTTACGCGAGTTTTTTGAAAATTTT
>CBDTVA010000180.1:0-5910 GCA_965363935.1 uncultured Gammaproteobacteria bacterium
ACTATAGTGCTTTTAATGTGTTTTCCTATTTAACCATGCGCGCCATTTTGGGTATTTTAACTGCTTTGTCCATTGCCTTGATTGTCGGGCCGTTAATGATTAAAAAACTCAGTGTCAGACAAATTGGCCAGATGGTTAGAGATGATGGTCCAGAAAGTCATTTCAGCAAAGCCGGTACCCCAACAATGGGTGGTGCGCTTATTCTTGTTGCTATTGCCATCAGCACTTTATTATGGGGTGATTTGACTAATCGCTATGTTTGGGTCGTGCTAATTGTGACCCTGTTATTTGGTGTGATTGGCTGGATAGATGACTATAAAAAAATTGTCCATCAGGATAGCAGAGGATTGATAGCCCGATATAAATATTTTTGGCAAAGCATGATTGGCTTTGGTGCGGCATTTTATTTATATGTCACAGCACAGACAGCCCAGGAAACCTTATTGCTTATACCCTATATGAAAGACATTTTTATTGACCTGGGGCCATTTTATATTTTACTGACTTATCTGGTGATCGTTGGCAGCAGTAATGCTGTAAATCTTACCGACGGTCTTGATGGTCTGGCCATTATGCCAACAGTGATGGTTGCTGGTGCCTTTGGTGTGTTTGCTTATTTGACTGGTAACTACAATTTTTCCGAATATCTGGGTATTCCATACATATCGGGAGTAGGTGAAATAGTTGTCATTTGTGCTGCTTTTGTTGGAGCAGGACTGGGCTTTTTGTGGTTTAACACCTATCCGGCACAAGTTTTTATGGGTGATGTGGGTGCCCTGGCATTAGGGGCTGGTCTTGGAATTATCGCAGTCGTTGTGCGCCAGGAAATTGTACTGTTCATTATGGGCGGTGTGTTTGTGATGGAAACTATTTCAGTTATTTTACAGGTTGCATCGTATAAACTTACCGGGCGAAGAATTTTCAGAATGGCACCTATACATCATCATTTTGAACTGAAGGGTTGGCCGGAGCCCAGAGTAATTGTGCGTTTCTGGATCATTACTGTCATTCTGGTATTGATTGGCTTGGCATCATTAAAAATACGCTAATTTTTATATGACTATTTTATATACAAACTATGAATAAAATAATGGCTCAGGATAAAATATTTGATTTTACCATGCCGACAATGATTGTCGGTATGGGTAGAACCGGTTTGTCCTGCGCCCGTTACCTTGCTAAAAGAGCTTGTCCATTTGCTATTGCAGATAGTCGACTAGAGCCTCCTTCACTTGAGGAAGCAAAAAAGGAGTTTGCTCAGGCTAACATTGCGACCGGTGAGTTGGACATTATTGAATTCAGGAAGTACCGGCAGTTTATTGTCAGTCCGGGAATTTCGACCAGAACGAGTTTGTTTAAGGAGCTGAAAGAGCAAGATTGCCTGATTATTGGTGATATTGAATTATTTGCCCAGGTAGTGGATAAACCGGTAATTGCAATTACCGGCTCTAACGGAAAAAGTACAGTGACAACTCTGGTCGAAAAGATTGCCAATGATTGTGGTGTAAAAGCAATTGCAGGAGGTAACCTTGGTACTCCGGTTCTGGATCTGCTAGAGACTCGATCTGAACTGTATATTTTGGAATTATCCAGTTTTCAACTGGAAACAACCTATAGCCTGCACACACTTTCAGCTACAGTTTTGAATGTAAGCGAAGATCATATGGATCGCTATACAGGATTGCAGGATTATCGGAGAGTAAAAGAAAGCATATATCACAATTGTGATAATAAAATTATTAATAAAGACGAACAGAGCACACTGGATTCTATTTGTGTTGTCGGGGATAACAAAGATCAGGCTTGCTCTTTCATTTTATTTGGTAGTGATGAACCAGGAGAAAATGAATATGGCCTGCTTAAAGTAAATCACTTATACACTTTGAAAAAAGGTATGCACACTATTATTCAATCAAATGAAGTGAAATTGAAGGGAACTTATAATTATCTTAATATTTTAGCAGCTCTGGCATTACTGCAACCCCTACAGCTTGATGAAAATCTGCAAATTACCGCCTTAAAAGAATATAACGGTTTGGCTCATCGTTGTGAGTGGGTAGATAAAATTGCTGGTGTTCAATATTACAACGATTCAAAAGGAACCAATGTCGGAGCAACCATGGCAGCGATTAATGCTTTTGACAGCTCTGATAGTGGTAACAGTGTTGCTAATAGTACAACAATATTGATTGCCGGAGGCGTCGGTAAAGATGCAGATTTTTCCGAACTGGGTGAAGTGATTGTGAATAAAATCAAGGCCACAGTTTTATTGGGTATTGATTCAGACAGTATAAAAAGCAGTGCATTGAAAGCGGGGGCACGAAATGACTCCTTGTATACGGTGAGTTCAATGCAGGAAGCAGTTTTAACGGCAAATAAGTTGGCTGAAGCAGGTGATGTAGTGTTATTTTCACCCGCTAGTGCAAGTTTTGATCAGTACCAGAACTATATGAAGCGAGGCGATGATTTTAAGGAAAAAGTTTTGCTATTAAAGGAACAACTAAAAAATGTCAGCTGAAATCACCATTAACAATGGACGTCGAGAAAGAGCTAATGATGAAACACTGAATGAGTTGTTTGAACGGGCAGCCAGAAAACGTGGGGCACGTGCGAAAAATCGTACAGAGAAATCTGCTGTTGTTAGTACTATAGACACTAACAAAAAAACAGTTAAGACAAAAAATAAAACAAAAAGCAGGAAAAAAGTTTCCCAGCTTGCAAAACAGACCATTTCTTCAGAAGAACAAATATGGTTGCTTGATCCCTGGGTATTGTTTCTGTCCATCAGTCTTATTGTATTGGGGATCATTATGGTTGGTTCAGCATCTATCTCCATTGCAGAACGAAACAATGCTGAACCATTTTATTATTTATATCGCCAGCTGATCGCAACTGGCCTTGGTATGGGCTTAGGACTATTGGTTCTGTTTACCCCAATTAAGTTCTGGGAAAAAACAGGCCCTGTTTTATTATTAATTGGAATTTTACTATTAATTACCGTTCTTATACCGGGAATGGGACGAGAAATTAATGGTAGTGTACGTTGGATACCTATGGGGATATTTAATTTTCAGGTGTCAGAACTTGTCAAGCTAGCCATGGTTATTTACCTGGCAGGTTATCTGGTCAGACATAATGAAACAGTTAAAAAAACCATGAAGGGTTTTTTTGTACCTATGCTGGTTCTGGCCTGTGTTGCCACACTATTGCTTTTGGAGCCCGATCTGGGGGCCGCTGTTGTGATTTCTGTCACGGCTTTGGGTATGTTGTTTTTAGGTGGTGTCCGCTTATGGCAATTTTTAGTGCTTATGCTGGTGCTGGGTGTGTGTGTATATTTCCTGATTGTGTTGGAACCTTATCGGATGGAACGATTACAATCGTTTATGGATCCTTGGGCTGATCCATTTAATAGCGGCTTTCAACTTACTCAGTCATTAATAGCCTTTGGCCGTGGTGAACTGATGGGAGTTGGGCTGGGCAATAGTATTCAAAAACTGTTTTATTTACCAGAAGGACATACCGATTTTTTATTTGCTGTACTGGCTGAAGAATTAGGTGGAATGGGGGCAATTACAGTAATTGGATTATTTACAGCTCTGGTGATACGGGTGTTCATTCTGGCTAAAAAAGCCGATGTGGCGAACAAGCCATTTTCAGCTTATATGATGTTTGGTTTGGCCATCTGGATAGGTTTGCAGGCATTTGTCAATATTGCGGTTAATATGGGGGCATTGCCAACCAAAGGTTTAACATTGCCGTTAATGAGTTATGGCGGCAGTAGTATGATGATTATGTGTATTGTAATTGCCTTGATATTAAGGGCAGAACATGAATTACGCTTTAAACATCCTCTGGGCAGTGGAATTTTATCCAGCCTGAGCGGAGCAGCCAAGAGCGTAACAACAGTAAAAAAGAAGCAGTTTTAGCATGAAGCCAATTAATATAAAAACGGTTTTGATAATGGCTGGTGGCACCGGAGGACATATTTTTCCAGCGTTAGCAACTGCAGATGTGTTGCAGAAAATGGGAGCCAGTATTGAATGGCTTGGTACCCGAAAAGGTCTGGAAGCCAGATTAGTTCCAGAACATCATTATCCTATTAACTACATAGAGATAGGTGGTTTGAGAGGAAAAGGTATTAAGACAATGTTATTTTTACCATTTCGTTTGTCCAGGGCAATATTGCAGACATTTAAAGTTTATAAAAAAGTGAAGCCGGATGTGGTATTGGGCATGGGAGGTTTTGTCACGGGGCCGGGAGGTATTGTTGCCTGGCTTTTGGGCAAACCTCTGGTTCTGCATGAGCAAAATGCTATTGCGGGTATGACAAATAAAATTTTATATAAATTTAGCAAAAAAGTATTAGCTGCATTTCCTGGTGCCTTTAATGAAAATAAAAAATTAAACGTTATTGGTAATCCAGTACGAAAAGAAATTACTCAAATCGAAAAACCTGAAGTACGTTTTAAAGCTAAATGGGCACATGAATTAACTGATGTTGAGACTAACAAACAATTAAATATTCTGGTGATTGGTGGAAGTCTTGGTGCCGCCGCTTTGAATGAACGGGTACCGCAGGCGCTTGAATTAATTATTGATAATCAGCCAGAGTTCCTGGGCCGAGGCTCTTTTGAGCAGATTAATGTACGTCATCAGTGTGGTGAAAAACATCTTGATGCGACCAGAGAAAATTATCAGATATTAAAAAAACAGGACAGTAATAATGCTGTTAATAGTGAAGTAATGCCATTTATAAGCAATATGGCGGAAAACTATGAATGGGCTGATTTGATTATTTGCCGTTCAGGCGCTTTAACTGTCAGTGAAATTGCGGCAGTGGGAGTGGCTTCGATATTGGTACCTTATCCTTATGCGGTAGATGATCACCAGACAGCTAATGCTGCTTATCTGGCAGATGAAGGTGCAGCAATCTTAATACAGCAAAATGAACTGGATAAAAAACGATTAGCAGATGTGTTAATGAGCCTGGATCAAAAATCCATATTAACTATGGCAGTCAAAGCTCAACAACTTTCCATCAGTAATGCGGCAGAGGTAGTTGCCGATGAATGTCTGAAGTTGGCAGGGTAAAGATACGATGAGTGATCACTACACAAAACAAGAAGCAATAAAAGAGAATACTGAATTGTCCATGGGGCGGATCAGACATATCTATTTTATTGGTATTGGTGGTGTCGGCATGAGTGGTATTGCTGAAGTTCTGCTCAATATGGGCTATCAGGTCAGTGGCTCCGATTTACAGGTCAGTAAGACGACTGAGCGTCTGAAAAATGCTGGTGCAACAGTATTTCAAGGACATCAGGCACGTCAGATAGATGATGCTCATGTGATCGTTACATCGACTGCAGTTAACTCAGATAATCCGGAAGTACTGAGAGCCAGAGAATTGAGAATACCCATTATTCCCCGTGCTGAAATGCTGGCGGAGTTAATGCGTTTTCGATATGGCATTGCCATTGCCGGAACTCATGGTAAAACCACTACCACCAGTCTGGTGGCCAGTGTACTGGCTGAAGCTGGCCTGGATCCGACCTTTGTGATTGGCGGCAAACTTAATAGTGCCGGTACTAATGCCAAGCTGGGTGCCAGTAAATATCTGGTGGCTGAAGCCGATGAAAGTGATGCTTCATTCTTACATTTGCAGCCTATGATTTCAGTAGTGACAAATATTGAAGCCGATCACATGGATACCTATGGAGGTGATTTTGAGCGACTCAAATCTACATTTAATGAGTTCTTGCACCAATTACCATTTTATGGCCTGGCAGTATTATGTATTGATGACGAAGTGGTTGCTGAACTTGTAGATAAGATCAGCAAGCCAGTTAAGACTTATGGCTTGAATAATGATAAAGCAGATATTCGTGCTTATGACATTCATCAATATCA
>CBDTVA010000181.1:0-5904 GCA_965363935.1 uncultured Gammaproteobacteria bacterium
GTTTATTCCATAAAACTAATTGACTCTTAAACAGGCGCATATCAGGGCGAAGAACAGTCATGCACAACTATATGATGCAATGGAAAGCATTAATGAAGCCTTTGCTCTGTTTGATCACAAGCGTCAATTAGTTTTATGGAATAAACAATTTGAATTATACTATCCAAAAATAAAACACCGGCTCAAAACCGGCATATCGTATAGCGAATTGATGTATGAAGCTATTCAACTTGGTCAGTTTCGTGCCAATAAAAAACAGCTGGATGAGTCATTTACTGATGATATCGCCGCTTCCACTAGAGAGATTGAATACCTCTCAGATGGTCGTTGTTACCTGGCCAGCAACAGTAAAACTTCATCAGGCGGTATTGCCTGTGTAAGAATTGACATGACCGATCAGATCAAGCTGGAAGAAAAAATCCTCTGGCAGGCTAATTTTGACCCATTAACCAATTTACCTAATCGAACCCTGTTTCTTGATCGTTTATCACAAACTCTACAACATTCAAAACGTAAATCATCTCTGTGTGCCTTATTATTTGTGGATTTGGACAGATTTAAACATGTCAACGATACATTGGGTCACGATACCGGAGACAAACTGCTTATATCAGTTGCAGAATGTTTAATCAGCAGCGTTAGAAAAATTGATACAGTCTCACGTCTTGGAGGTGATGAATTTACCGTCATTCTGCAAGACATTACCAGTGCCCATGATGCCGCTAATATCGCCACTCATATTATTGAAAAACTGGAAGAGGTTTTTATTATAGATGACAATGAAATTTACATCGGTGCCAGCATTGGTATTACCCTGTACCCCAATGACGCAGACACGCCAACGCAAATGCTCAGTAATGCCGATATGTCCATGTACCGCGCCAAGGAAGCGGGCAGGAATACCTATCGTTTCTACACGGAAGAAATGAATAAAGAAATGCTGTCCCGGCTGCAGTTGGAAAAAGACATGCGCCAGGCACTGACTAGAGAAGAGTTTTTTATTGAGTACCAGCCTATTATTGACAGCCAGAGCAATAAGGTATTTCATGCCGAAGCACTGATACGCTGGCAACATCCTGTTCATGGTCGCCTGGCGCCTGACAGATTTATTTCCCTGGCCGAAGAAACCGGCCTTATCGCACCAATGGGAGAATGGGTCTTAACACAAGCTGTCAAACAGGTTGCTTTATGGCAAAGCTGTGATCTTCGTCCTTTTTCAATTTCAGTTAATGTCTCCTCTCGGCAACTGGCCATAGGAAATCTGGACAGAATACTGCAGAAATTACTCAACGAAACCCCATTACCTGCAGGGTCAATTGCTCTGGAAATGACCGAAAGTTTACTGCTTGAAAGCTCCATAAGCTCACGGCAATTTCTTGATACCTTTAAACAGCTCGGAATAAATTTATCCATTGATGACTTTGGTACCGGCTATTCCTCACTCAGCTACCTGAAACAGTTTCCAGTGGATATACTTAAAATTGATAAATCCTTCGTTCGGGATGTCACTGAGGACGCTGATGATGCCACACTCACAGTTGCCATTATTGACCTGGCACATAATTTTAACCTGCAGGTTATCGCCGAAGGTGTGGAAACCATTGAGCAGCTGAGTTTTCTCAAACAACACGGTTGCGACCTGATCCAGGGTTTTTATTACAGCAAGCCTCTCTCACCTGAGGCTCTTTTGCATTTTGTCCAACAACATAACAGGAAATGATATGCTCATTGATTTAATTCGTCACGGTTCACCCATAGGCGGCAATATCTACCGGGGACATTCCATTGATCATCCACTCTCAGAGAAAGGCTGGGAACAGATGCGCCATGCTGTTGGTGATTATAATCAATGGGATCACATTATCTCTTCCCCCATGATTCGATGTCACGATTTTGCCCTGGAACTCAGCCAACGCCATAATATTCCATTGCATATCATCAATGAGCTGAAAGAAGTTGGTTTTGGCCAATGGGAAGGAAAAACTGCCAGTGAAATAGACCGCCAGGAATACCAGAACTTTTACCATGATCCACTTAATAATCGTCCAGCGGGTAGCGAACCACTGGAAGATTTTATAAACCGCGTGGTACAAAGCTGGAAAACACTGCTTAAAGAGTATCATGGCAAGCATCTGCTTATAGTGGCACATGCGGGTGTTATCCGGGCTGTTATTGCCCATATTCTCTATAGTGAAGTCATGGGCATGTACAAGATTTCTGTGGAAAATGGCAAAATCTGCCGTATTGAAATCACCCAGCGCTCCGGTCCGGTACTAAAATTGCTTAACGGACAACTATCCTGACGCATGAAGGCCTGGCAGGTAAGCTTAACGGCGTAATCTCAAGTTACGCTTTCATTAGCGGCTGTCATTATTAAGTAGAATCCGAAATAAAACACGTATCAATACGAACAGACCCGCAAAAATGTTTCCTTTAAACTACATCCATACTTAATAAAAACATTAGGCCAAATTAATTAAAAGGAAACCATACCATGAAAACTTTAAAAACTTTATTCGCTTCAGCTCTGGCGGCTGGCGTGGCATTTACCGGTACAGCTCAGGCTGAACAGCTTTGGGACGATGCCTTATATAATATAATCCACCCTGAATCTGCTGATATTTTCAATGTCGGCGATTACAAAAAAAGTACCGCGGCCAGCATCCGCAGCTATGGCGATGACTACAATAAAGATTCTGTCTGGAGTTATGAATTTGAAGAATATGTAAATCCAGCTGATTACCATCAGGCAGAAATGGCTGATGCAGGGGATGTCAACAAATATATGGGCAGCCACCCCACTGCAGCAGGGAAAGACAGTCGCCAGGTCTTTTTCTACAACGAACTAGCGGGTGAGTATCATCTGCAATAATTTCTCCCGCTAGCGGCTGAGAGGCATTCCCTCCCAGCCGCAATCCCCTCTGTAATATTCTCTATGCTCTTTACTCTATGCTCTTTAACTCTATGCTCTTTAATTCCTGAAAATTTGACAATTTCATTGAGTATTTGTTATATAACTAATGAAAATTAAACCATACTTTAGTAAAGTGATCGGTTAATGTCACCTTTATAGAAGATGAACTTATTCCGAATGAACTGGAAAAGTCACTAGAATCCACAGGAAAATAATATGATCAGCAGTTTTAACCCCACAGTAAGAACGCTAATGGGTCCGGGCCCTTCTGACGTACACCCGCGCATTTTATCGGCGCTGGCCAGGCCCACCATTGGCCACCTGGATCCAGAATTTGTCGCTATGATGGATGAAGTCAAAACGCTTCTGCAATATGCATTTCAGACTAAAAATGAATTGACCATCCCTGTTTCCGCACCAGGTTCAGCCGGTATGGAAAGCTGTTTTGTCAATCTGGTTGAAGCAGGTGATAAGGTCATTGTCTGCCAAAATGGTGTTTTTGGCGGGCGTATGAAAGAAAATGTTGAACGTCTTGGCGCAACAGCAGTCATGGTTGAAGACGAATGGGGTAAAGCCGTTGATCTCGGCAAGGTTGAAGACGCCCTGAAAGCCCACCCGGACACAAAAATTCTGGCTTTTGTTCATGCCGAAACCTCAACCGGTGCCTGTTCAGATACACAAGGTCTGTGCAAACTGGCCAGTCAATACGACTGCCTGACCATTGTGGATGCCGTAACTTCATTAGGCGGTTGCGAATTACGCGTAGATGACTGGGGCATTGATGCCATTTATTCAGGTTCGCAAAAATGTCTTTCCTGCACGCCGGGTATTTCTCCGGTCAGCTTTAATGACAAAGCCATTGAAGTGATCAAAAATCGTAAAACCCCGGTACAAAGCTGGTTTTTGGATTTAAATCTGGTGATGGGTTACTGGGGCGGCAACACCAAGCGCGCCTATCATCATACAGCCCCGGTCAATGCATTGTATGCGCTGCATGAATCCCTGGTTATGTTAAACAATGAAGGTCTGGAAAATTCCTGGGCGCGTCATAAGAAAAATCACCTGGCCCTGCGAGCCGGTCTGGAAGCCATGGGACTGAGCTTTGTGGTAGCTGAAAACGACCGCCTGCCGCAACTCAATGCCGTCACCATCCCGGAAGGCGTAGATGATGCCGCTGTTCGCAGTCAGTTACTCAATGAATTTAACCTTGAAATCGGAGCGGGTCTGGGCACCCTGGCCGGAAAAGTCTGGCGTATAGGCCTGATGGGTTTTAGCAGCCGTGCAGAAAATATCATTTTATGCCTTGGTGCTCTGGAAGCCACCCTGTCGGGTATGGGCGCCACTATTAATAAGGGGGTTGCACTGGATGCTGCTCAGAAAGTCCTGACAGATTAAATCGACCGCCCTGCAAGCAGGGCAACATTGTTGAAAGATCCCGGACAAGCGCAAGAACAGCACATGCTTATCCGGAAGATTACAGAAAGTTCACCCCCTGGCAACTGTTTCCATCAGTTACAGTCTGCATTAATCCACGAAAAATAACAGAGTAATGATTTAAGTGTCGACAACTTCACAAGATACAGCAGCCACCAGACCAAACCCCGTGTCATTTTCGCAAGCTTTTTTTTATTGGCTCAAGCTGGGATTTATCAGCTTTGGAGGACCCGCAGGCCAAATAAGTATGATGCATCAGGAATTAGTTGAGAAACGCAGATGGGTTTCTGAACATCGCTTTTTGCATGCGCTCAATTACACCATGGTACTCCCCGGACCGGAGGCACAGCAGTTAGCGACCTATATCGGCTGGTTGATGCACGGCGTGTGGGGCGGCATTGCTGCAGGTGTGCTATTTGTTCTGCCGTCATTGTTTATTCTCATCGGTCTGACCTGGGCCTACCTGGTTTATGGCGATGTCACGGCCGTAGCAGGTATTTTGTACGGCATTAAACCTGCCGTCACAGCAATAGTTGTTTTTGCTGCCTATCGTATTGGTTCCAGAGCTTTGAACAATAATGTACTTCGCGCCATGGCGCTGCTGGCCTTTATAGCTATTTTTGCTTTTGACGTACCCTTCCCCTATATCGTGCTGATGGCCGCTATCATCGGTTATGCAGGTGCACATTTCGCACCTGATAAATTCAGGGCAGGCGGACATCATGGCGAAGCAAAAAATTCCTTTGGACCCGCAATCATTGATGATGATACCCCAACCCCTGCGCATGCACGATTCAAATGGAGTCGGTTTATTGTTTTCACCTTAGCCGGGCTGTTCATCGGGGGTGCTGTAATGGCGGTACTGGCAAACACCTATGGCTGGCAAGGCACACTCACGCAAATGGGCTGGTTCTTTACCAAAGCTGCATTTGTCACCTTCGGCGGTGCCTATGCAGTCTTGCCCTATGTCTACCAGGGCGGTGTCGAACAGTATGCATGGCTAAGCGGTACACAAATGATTGATGGCCTTGCACTGGGCGAAACAACCCCCGGTCCGCTGATCATGGTGGTCGCTTTCGTTGGCTTTGTGGGGGGCTGGAGCAAAGAAGTTTTTGGACCTGAGATGCTGTTGATGGCAGGTGCAGCTGGCGCGAGTATTGCCACATTGTTTACCTTTTTACCGTCCTTTCTTTTTATCCTGCTTGGCGGGCCGGCGGTTGAAGCGACCAGAGGTGATGTTAAATTTACCGCACCATTAACCGGCATAACCGCTGCGGTGGTGGGCGTTATTCTCAATCTGGCCGTATTTTTTGCCTATCATGTACTCTGGCCTCAGGGCTTCGAAGCAACATTTGAATGGTTCTCAGCCTTAATAGGTGCAGCTGCGTTTATTGCTCTGTTCAAATACAAGCTGGGTATTGTTCCTGTTATTGCTCTATGCGCTATGATTGGTCTGACTTACTCCTTGTTACTGTAAGAATATCCAGGCTCCCTCTCGGGCAGGTAAAGATTGATTAATAGCATGTATTAGGAAATAATAATTACCTGGAAGAACC
>CBDTVA010000182.1:0-5899 GCA_965363935.1 uncultured Gammaproteobacteria bacterium
ATATTCCGATCGTTCCCTATTACTGGCTTGAGCAAATACATGACATGGCACAACGCGGTCAGCGTGTACTGGCTATTGCTTTTAAGTCTGTCGCCTATGAACACCGTGAACTGAATGTTGCCGATCTGGAAACCGGTCTTACTCTGATGGGTATCGTCGGTATGATTGACCCACCGCGGGAAGATGCAATTCGGGCCGTGCAGCGCTGCCAGACTGCCGGTATACAGGTGAAAATGATCACCGGCGATCATGCTGTCACTGCAGTTGCTATCGGTAAACAAATAGGCATCGGTGATGGTCAAAACGTGCTTACAGGGCTTGATATGGAGGCCATGGATGATGACCAGTTACGGACTGTCGTCGATGAGGTGGGCGTTTTCGCCCGCTCCAGTCCCGAACATAAGCTGCGGCTGGTCAAAGCAATGCAGGCTAATGGTCATGTGGTAGCTATGACGGGTGATGGTGTTAATGATGCACCGGCCTTGAAACGTGCCGATGTGGGTACTGCTATGGGGCTGAACGGTACTGAAGTTGCCAAGGAAGCTGCCGAGATGGTGTTGACGGACGACAATTTTGCCTCGATTGCCCAGGCTGTGGAAGAAGGACGTACGGTCTACGACAACCTGAAAAAGGCTATCCTGTTTATTTTACCGACCAATGGCGGCGAAGCACTGACGATTATTGCTGCTATTATGCTGGGTCGCATGTTACCGATTACGCCAGTGCAGATCCTCTGGGTTAATATGATTACTGCCGTCACTCTGGCATTGGCTCTGGCATTTGAGCCTGCAGAGCGGAAGATTATGCAGCGTCCACCCCGTAATTCCCACGAACCCGTGCTCACGGGCCTGTTTATCTGGCGCATCACTTTCGTATCACTCATACTGGTAGCAGGTACCTTTGGTTTATTTCTTTGGGAACGCGAACAGGGCTCCAGCATCGAACTGGCAAGAACTGTTGCAGTGAACACACTGGTGATGTTTGAGATTTTCTATCTTTTTAATTCCAGGTATATAAAGGAAAGTGTACTTAATTTTAATGGCTTACTGGGCAACCGTTATGCACTGATTGCGGTTGGGGTACTTATTGTTTTCCAGCTCTGCTTTACCTACCTGACTCCAATGCAGACTCTGTTTGGCACTACGAGTATTGATGCCATGATGTGGATGCGTATTGTGCTGGTAGCATCCTCGGTACTGTTTCTTGTTGAGATTGAGAAGGCTGTCCTGCGCTTTGCTGATCGATATTATGCAAATAAATCTGCTTCGGGCTAGTGTTGTGCCCGTTATGGAAAGTACACAGCAGCTATGGAATAAGGGCGTCCGCAAAAATTAATTCACATTTCCTGACAGAAATCGCCGGTGAACGTACCAATACGATTGTTTTCCCGTTACCGATGGATTTGATTGATGCTATGATTAATAAAGACAAGCCGTCATGATGAGAAACAGTTTATCTTTGCCGTAGGAAAATAAGGGACAGCTCAAATTCAAGCATCTTAATTTCATCATACAAGGTTATGAGTAAATTATTAGTAAGTAATGGGGTTGGCAGGTTTGTCATCCCCCAAAGTTCCAAATGGCACAGTTTTATAAGCACCTTGTTATTTGTAGATGCTGGCCAGCGTGCTCTGGGATATGGAATAGATACTAAAAAGCAGCTTAATAGTTCAATTAAACTGCTTTTTCAGTAGATGAACAGCTTCTGTCAGGTAGAAGGAACTATCCCAACTTTCCAGGGTAATCAGCAATCCCCGGATTTTTGCTAACGCCCACTAATTTGGGGTGGTTGATTTTAGGCAATTTAAGCACCTTGTCCTTGCCGCGCTGACTGAGAATGTAATCATGGACGATATCCCACATCAGGCGACCTTCTGGAGTACGATTGACTGAAGCCCAACCGGCAACTCGATAGGTTTCTTCCGGCTCAATCAGATGGCCATTGTCCAGTCTTGCTTGGGTAATTCGCTCATAAAGTGGCTTGGCCGGATCAATGGAATAATCCATTCCTCCGACCCGCACCATATCGCCGCCGGATTGCAGATAGGGATCGGGATCAAACAGATTGTCGGCAACACTCTCCAGAATGTTCATCAGATCCTTGCCTTTCATTTCAGCGACATAGGTTTCACCATAAGTTATGGCGCACTGGGTCATAACGTCTTCCATAGTGATCCAGTCACCTTTAAGCGTAGTGGTACCCCAGCGCACTCCAGCCGACATGGCCACATCGGCTTTGTATTCATGTCTCAGGGCATTACATAGCACCTGATCCCAGGTGCCCATAAAGTTGCCACGGCGATACAGAGTCCGATCTGCAATCGCTAATTTTTCACTCAGAATGTCCTCAAAACTTTTGCCCAGACGATCCTTATTATAGAAAAATTTACTGGCACGGCTTTCAATAATTTTGTCGGTGTATTTGGTCTGGCGCATCTGTTTGATATACGCCGCCATTTCTTTGTCTGCAGGAAGCCAGTCGGAAATAATGGGTAACATTTGATAGTGCATGGATTTGAGCTTACCATCCTGAATATCAAAATCCATCACGCCCACATATTTGCCATTGGAACCGGCATTGGTTACCAGACAGTTACCGCCTTCTACATTTTTCACCTCAACGGGTTTGGGCATACCATCATGAGTGTGACCACCAAAAACAGCGTTCAGTCCGGGGACGTTGTGCGCCATTTTAATGTCTACATCCATACCATTATGTGATAATAGAACAATGGCATCGGGTTTTTCATCCTTGCGTATGCTTTTGACCAGTTCAATCATATCATCTTCACGCAGTCCAAATGACCAGTCCGGGAAAAATTCCTGTGGATTTGCATTGCCTGTACGGGGAAATGCCTGACCAATAATACAAATTCGGGCACCGTTGATATTTTTAATCACATAGGGACGAAAAGCATGACCGGAATCTTCATCATAAAGACCGCTGCCATCAAAGCGTTCAACCATACTGGGATAATCATCGCCCATCAGGGCATCTTCTTTTACCCGAACATTCTGACCGATAAAGTCACCTTTAAACAGGGCGACATTGCTCAGAACTTCTTCTTCTTTATAGGTGAATTCCCAGTGTCCGACCATGACATCCACACCCAGAATATTGGATGCTTCGACCATATCAACACCTCGGGTCCACAACGCTGTGCCTGAACCCTGCCAGAGGTCTCCGCCATCAATGGTCAGTGTTTTCTGTTTACCGCCAGCCTGTTGACGCAATTTGTCTAACAGCGTTTTCAGATGAGCAAAACCGCCCGTTTTGCCATAAATTTTTGCCACATTATCAAAATTCAGATAAGTATATGCATAGGCTTCAGGTGAATTGGCTTTTAATCCCATCCGATCGAGCAATTTTTTACCCACAACATGAGGTGGGCGGCCATAAGCATCACCAACGCCCAGATTGACATTAGGTTCACGGAAAAAAACCGGATTGAGCTGGCCATGGACATCGGTAACATGCAGAATTCTGGCGTTACCTTTCATAGGGACACTGTAAAAATCCTTTGCATGACTGGCGCTGGATTGCCCCTCTTTAGCTTGACTAAATGCTTTGGTGGAATAAATCACAGGCACGCTTGTAGCGGTTCCTGCCAGACCCATAATTTTTACAAAATCTCGTCTTGAAACTGTCATAGTTTAAACTCTCTGAATTGACCCTGTTTATAGCGTTCTATTATCTTCAATGACCCGCTAAAATAACATGCACAAAAATACGGGGATATATTGTGGTTTACCTTAATAAAAATTATGAGAACGGAAGTCATTGTATAATTGATATTGGCTTATTATACTGAAATTGTAAATACTAATGGCCAACTGATGAGTATTGAAGAGATTTCAATTTGACGATTAGCGCACGTTTAATCTTTATTTGTGCTGGATTGCTGGTTTTTTCTGCAAACAGTGTGTGTGCTGACGAGCAGCTCATTCGTATTGGTGTGCTAAGTCACCGTGGGGATGAAGTGACCCAACAAATGTGGTCGCCGACTGCGCAATACCTCACTGATACACTGGATTCATATCGCTTTAAAATAATTCCTCTTGATTTTGCTCAGATTGATGCGGCTGTGAGTGCTGCCAGAATTGATTTTTTACTTGTTAATTCAGGTATTTATGTCAATATGGAGGTGCGACACCGGGTATCCCGAATTGTCACATTAAATAATCGTATTGGTGATGTTCCGCTGAATGTGTTTGGCGGAGTGATTTTTACACGCAAGATCCGTCATGATATACAGAGCATAGATGATCTGCGCGGCAAAAAGTTTATGGCAGTTGATGAAACTTCTCTGGGTGGTTTTCAAATGGCCTGGGGGGTGATTCATGAACAAAAAATGAATCCTTATCGGGACTTTGCTTCCGTTTCATTTGGTGGTACCCATGATGAAGTAGTTATGGCGGTGCGGGAAGGGCGAGTGGATGCTGGTACGGTGCGTAGTGGTATTCTGGAAAAAATATCTGCTCAGGGGGAAATTCGCCTGGATGAATTTAAAATCATTCACCCAGTTATCTATGACGGTTTTCCATATATTCACAGCACGCCATTATATCCGGAATGGCCGTTTAGTAAACTGCAGCACACCTCTAATCAGCTGGCTCAGAAAGTGGCTGTTGCTCTGTTGAATATGAACATTTCACAGGCATCCGAGATTAGTCACTACGCGGGCTGGACGGTGCCTCTTGACTATCAGCAGGTTCATGGTTTATTTCAACGACTAAATTTACCACCCTATGAACTACAGGGTCGATTTACCCTGCTGGATGCTATCAAACGCTATTGGAAAGGCATAGTTATTATTTTGCTGTTTCTGCTGATGTTGACGGTTATGAGCACCTGGGTGTCACGCCTGAATACCCAGTTAAAAAAATCCAAACGGTCATTAGAATATCAGCATGATCTGGTACTGAACTCTGTTTGTGACGGTATCTACGGCGTGGATTTGAAGGGCAATTGCACCTTTATGAATCGTTCCATGAAAAAACTGACGGGTTGGCAGCTACAGGACATGATGAACGACAGTCAACATGAGCTCCTGCATCATACCCATGAAGACGGTACCCCGCACAATTCAGAGGAATGCCCTGTTTATTTAACTTTTCGGGATAATCAACCCCGCTTTGTTGCTGATGATGTTTTCTGGAAAAAAGATGGCAGCAGTTTTCCTGTGGAATACAGTAGTACACCCATGAAAGATCATAAGGGTGATACGATTGGCAGCGTTGTGGTGTTCAGAGATATCAGTGAACGCAAACAGGCCGAAGAAGATATTCGCCGGCATCAGAAAGAACTGGCCCATATGGCTCGTTTAAATACCATGGGGGAAATGGCTTCCGGTATAGCACATGAATTAAATCAGCCTTTAACCGCGATAGCGACTAATTCATTTGCCTGTATTCAAATGCTGGAAAACGGCACAATCAAGAGCGATAAATTGATGGATGTTCTGGAAATCATTGGTCTGCAGGCTGAGCATTCCGGAGAAATTATACGCCAGTTACGGCAATTTGTACGTAAAGAACAACCTGAGCGTTCTGTTATTAATATCAATGGTTTAATAGAAGAGGTACTGCTGTTTATTAAACCCGAAGCTCGCAAAGCGAGAGTTAAAATAAATCAAAAGCTGGATAATCATATCAGCAAAGTGCTGGCACAACCCATACAGATTGAGCAGGTGGTATTAAACTTATTGAAAAATTCTATTGAAGCACTGCAAAATGTTCTCGCTGAAAATCGCTACTTAACCATTTCGACTGAAATGGCGGGTGATAATGCCCTGGTGGTGACCGTTGAGGATACCGGGCCGGGTATCGATGATAATATCAAGAGCGGTCTTTTTGACCCGTTTATTACCAGTAAAGACAGTGGCCTGGGATTGGGGTTA
>CBDTVA010000183.1:0-5885 GCA_965363935.1 uncultured Gammaproteobacteria bacterium
ACTTATCTTAAGATGGGCGTTTGTAATAGGTTCAACTGATTTTTCTAGGTTAAATAACCTTCAATTCTTCTATTAACTCTCACGGACTCCCCTTTTTTATCAAAGAATTCTAATCACAAAATTTTAATATCAAAGAACATGCTTAACTATACTTCTCTTTATGACTTAATGCGTGACACGCCACTGGAAAAATGGGCCGGGCTGCTGCCGGAACAACTGGCGCAAGTGATGGCCGAACCGCATGGCTATTATGAGCGTTGGCAGAAAGCGCTGCAGCAGCTACCTCAGATTGAATGCTGTGATGTTGATTTTAATTCAGATAACTTGCATGCGGTGACCAAAAATGAGATCGATCTGCAGCAATTAGAAGTTTCTCTGAGACAATTGCTGCCCTGGCGCAAAGGTCCATACCGGATTAATAACCTGCTTATTGATACAGAGTGGCATTCTGACTGGAAGTGGAACCGTATTAAGCAGCACGTATCGCCATTAAAAAATCGTACCATACTGGATATTGGTTGTGGTAATGGTTATCATTGCTGGCGCATGTACGGGGCAGGTGCCAGGCTGGTCATTGGCATTGATCCCTCCTGGCTTTTCTGGATACAGTTTCAGGCAATCAAACATTTTATGGGAGACAAACCGGTTTATTTGTTGCCTATGGGTATTGAGCATTTACCTAATGCTTTAAATGCGTTTGATACAGTATTTTCCATGGGCGTGTTTTATCACCGAAGATCGCCTGTGGATCATTTGCTGCAATTAAAAAATGCCTTACGCAAGGGTGGAGAACTGGTTCTGGAGACTTTGATTATTGACGGCCATAAAGGTGAATCGCTGGTGCCGGATGAGCGTTATGCTAAAATGCGTAATGTGTGGTTTTTGCCAGCGATTGAAACCATGACCCAGTGGCTGAAGCGATGTGGCTTTGAACAGATCAGGGTAGTTGATATCAATCAGACCTCAATTCAGGAACAACGCAGTACTTCCTGGATGCCCTATGAGTCTCTGAGCGATTTCCTGGATCCAGATGATCATAATAAAACGCTTGAAGGTTATCCGGCACCCAAACGCGCAACCTTTATTGCACAAAAGTCTTGAGATATTTATTGTGATATCTATATTGTGTAACTGTAATCCGTTCATTTTTGAGTTATATAAACTATGAAAAAAAATCACGACAAACACATTCCGCCTGTCTATGTTGATAATAGTAAAATTCATGGCAAAGGACTGTTTGCTTCCCGGGATATTAAAAAAGGCGAACTTATCGGTGAGTTCAATTGCAGGCCGAGTAAAAAAGATGGCCCTTATGTCTTGTGGATTGAAGAAGATAAAGGCTACCAGGTTCTGGATGAGTTTAAATTCATTAATCATAATAATAAAGCCAATGCCGCCTATTATGATGATTTTACTATTATGTCCATTAAAAAAATAAAAAAAGGCGAAGAGATCACCCACTACTATGGTGAAGACTGGGTTGATTAGCAGATAGCTTCTTTGCCAGGGATATTATCAGTACAATTAACGTGCCGGTAATAAATCCGATCCAGTGAAACTTGTGGTAATGCCTGCCAGCTGAAATCACGGAATATCGCCTGCTGTAAGGAGAGTTCAATGAATATTTTCAATAGACTGGCGAAATAAATAAACACCGGCAAAATACCTGCCAATCCATGACAGTGTTAATGACAATATTAAATCAGCTCAATAAATTGTTTTTCCTGATCGTAGATATCTCGCGCCTGCTTTTTTCTAATACTTCACCAATAACCGGATTATCATCAATCCAGAAAATAAACTCACCGACTGCTGCTTTATCGGGTACCGGAAAAGAGTATAGGGCATCAAGATCCTGCCCATGAGGATTATGGAAAACTTGTTGCACAGAAGTTGTAGCAAAACCATCTTCGATAATGACATCTACTGTATGGGAACGTGTTTCCAGCTCTGGCAAACTGGAATTGTTCGCCAGATTTAATTAAACGATGTTATATTTAAAATAAAACAATGATTAATAAAAGTCAAGAAAATATTGGGATTAGATTAACTACCAGCAGAACGAACGCGATTACGACCGTTTTGTTTGGCCTGGTACATGGCAGAATCAGCAACTTCGAGCAGCTTATCGTAGGATTGACCATGTTCAGGATAAGAGGCAATACCGATACTGATGGTGATGGTGAGTGAGCTATGTTTTAGCGTAATAGCCAGCTTGGTTGTGCGGATTCTGAGTCGTTCGGCCAACTCTTCTGCTTCTGGTACAGACGTTTCAGGTAAAATCATGACAAACTCTTCTCCGCCATAACGGGCAACATAATCCGTGGCTCGAATTGTCTTAAGCAAAAAGTTGGCGAATTGTTTTAATACCTGGTCACCCGACTGATGCCCCTGGACATCATTAATTTTTTTAAAATGGTCAATATCTATCATAAAAATAGAAAGATTGTGCTGGTATCGTTTGGCCCTGTTCAGTTCTTCCTGAAAGCGTTTTTCCAGCTCAATGCGATTATAAAGATCGGTCAAATAATCGTGTTTGGCACGGTATTCCAACTCCTTTTCTATTTGCTTGCGATAGCTGATGTCCTGATGTGTACCGCAAAGTCGCAAGGGCTCATCAGTGATTGTGTCAGATTCAACCAGCGAGCCCGAACCCTGTATCCATACCCAGTAGCCGTCTTTATGTTTCATCCTGAAATCAGCAACATAGGGTACATGATTTTTGATGGCATCATCAATCGTAGCAATCATGCGCATCCTGTCTTCCGGGTGAACACGTGATTCCCAGTCACTGATATTATTGTTAATCTCTCCATGGGTTAATCCCAGAATTTCCAGCCAGCGATTATTGACTTTAGTATGGCCGGTTTGATAATTCCAGTCCCAATAACCAAGCTCTGCACCATTAATAACGTTTTGCAGACGATCTTCTGAGTCAACCACGGCCTTATTGCTTTGCACGAGTTGTTGTGTTCTGGCTTTTACCAATAATTCACGTTGCTCAACTTCTTCCTGTAATTGATTTACCAATGTCTGGTTGTGTAATTGTAATAGGATTGACTTGAGGATTTGTTTATTATTGTTTCGGGCAAATAATGACAGCATCAAATAATAAATACCTGTAGCAATTGCGAAAAATAGAAAATTAGAATCATTCATGTTATCAAGAGCTACGAAAAAGCAGATAGCCAGGGGAATTGTATAACTATGTAAAGCTATCAAAGAAACGGGTAAGATTGACACCGCAGAAGCGGTGACGCCAAAGAAAACTATGAAATAAACACTGTGTAGAGCTAAATCACTATTGGCATTAGGGAGTAGTAAAAAACTCCCCCAGATGAGGCCCGTTAAGCCGGTAGCAATAATATAATGATTAATCCAGCTATCAGGAGTGCGTTTGTCAGCAGCCTTTTTTCTTTGATACCAGAGAAATAACCTGTACGAAGCCAAGAGAGACATCATGGCAGCCCAGGTAATAATTATTGCTGGTTGAAAATATTCCTGCAGCAGAATAACAAATATTAGAGCAATCAAAAAAATAGTCCCATTTGAAATGGGAGCCTGCAGATATAAAATATGGGCTTTTTTTTCTATTATTTTTTGAGGGTCAATAAATTGCTCAGAAGTATTCGACAAAATTAATGCCTGCCAGTAAAACAACTAAAAACAGATTCATTTGAATTAATCCTGCATAGATTTGGGTAATCCCTAATATAAGTCTAGCATTTTTTTCAATTTTTCCTATTAGTGTTTATAGTACCAAAATTAAGTTATAACTGTAATGGGCAATGTCCTGTTGTGGACGGCTTGAAATACTCTGTTTTTAACCCAAATTATCAGTTATAGGAATTTATCTATTTAACCTAGAATAATCAGTTGAGCCTATTACGAATCGTAATAGGCTCAACTGATTATTCTAGGTTTAAGCTTCAGAATAAAGGAAACTCTGTAATGGGCAGAATAATGTTGTTTCTCGCGACCAATATGGCGGTCATGGCTCTAATTGGTGTAGTCTTTCAGCTGCTGGGTATTCAGGGGCTGCTGGCAGAGAATGGTGTTGACCTCAATCTACAGGCCGTCATGGTAATGTCGCTGCTGGTTGGTTTTAGCGGTTCGATTATTTCCCTGTTTATGTCCAAGTCCATGGCCAGACGTTCAATGGGGGTGCGCGTGATTGAGCAGCCTGCCAATAATTCCGAGCGCTGGCTGTTGGATACTGTTTATCAGCAGGCTGACAGAGCCGGTATTGGCCGTCCGGAAGTGGGTATTTTTGAGTCGCCTCAACCGAATGCCTTTGCCACGGGAGCCAACCGCAATAGCGCACTGGTAGCAGTGAGCACCGGTCTGTTGAATGCCATGACGCAGGATGAGGTGGAAGCGGTTCTGGGACACGAAGTCAGCCATGTCGCCAATGGAGATATGGTGACTATGGCGCTGATCCAGGGCGTAGTGAATACCTTTGTTATGTTCCTTTCAACAGTGATTGGCCATGTGGTGGATCGGGTGGTGTTTAAAACCGAGCGAGGACATGGTCCGGCCTATTATGTGACCAGCATTGTGGCCCAGTTACTGCTATCTGTCCTGGCCAGCATTATTGTTATGTGGTTCTCACGCCAGCGTGAATTTCGTGCCGATCGCGGTGGTGCGGAACTGGCAGGGCGCCAGAAGATGATTGCCTCATTACGACGTTTGCAACAGGCGCATGAACCACAGGACTTACCGGATCAGATGGCCGCCTTTGGTATTGCTGGTGGCGTGGGGGCGGGTATCAAGGCATTGTTCCTGACTCATCCGCCACTGGGACAGCGTATAGCCGCCCTGGAAAAGATGCGCTAGATCCAGGCAAATAAACTATGGACGGGCTTTCAAAGTAAACAAAAACAGACTATCTTTTTATACCATTGGCAGCAGAGTAATATAGAGACTTTCAGAGTTGCAATGAATTGATGCCCTCACTTAATCACTCGCATAATAAAGACCGGAACGATTCCTGGTTTTCCCAGCAACTGGATGTCCTGCGGCTGCATCTTTCCCGTCCCGATGCATTGATACAGCTTGCCTTTCTGGGCCTGATTAGCGGATTTCTGACAGGCGGAATTATTATCCTGTTTCGAATGATTGTTGAAGAAAGCCAGGCTGGACTACTAATGGGCAGCGCTGAAAATTATGAAGCCTTGCCGCTGGAAGCAAGGTTATTATTTCCCATAGCAGGCAGTTTTGCTATTGCTCTGGTGTTTCGTAATTTTGCCAACGGTGTTTATGTGCTTGGAGTTGCCAGAGTGATGGAGCGCATGGCCTATCATCAGGGATATTTGACACTGCGTGGATTTTTCCTGCAATTCATTGGTGCTGCCCTGGCAATTATTTCCGGACATTCCGTGGGCAGGGAAGGGCCCAACGTTTTTCTTGGTGCTGCCTCAGGCAGTTTGCTGGGACAATACCTGAAGCTGCCGAATAATAGTATTCGTACCCTGGTAGGCTGCGGCACAGCCGCGGGTATCGCTGCTTCTTTCGATACCCCGCTGGCGGGTGTTATTTTTGCCCTTGAGGTTGTCATGATGGAATATACTCTGGCCAGCTTTATGCCAGTGATCCTTGCGGCAGGGAGTGCCACCTCAATTTCTATTCTGGTTTTTGGTAATAAAGCCGCTTTTGTGGTGCCTGATTTACAGCAGGGCGCATTGGTTGAATTGCCGCTGGTGATCATTCTGGGCATACTGGCTGGTACGCTTTCTGCCCTGTTTATCCATTTATTACAGTGCGTTGCTCATAAAGCCGGTAATTTGGGCTTTTCAAGCAAGGTGATGATCTCAGGCGTTATTGTTGGTCTGATAGGAGCCATGGTGCCCGATGTCATGGGTATCGGATATGATACGGTCAGCCAG
>CBDTVA010000184.1:0-5883 GCA_965363935.1 uncultured Gammaproteobacteria bacterium
CATTGCAGATTCTACTAATTGGCTAAATTTACTTTTAGCATCCTGAAGTTGCCAGGTTGTATGTTTCATAAAATTCCCCTTAACACATTCACATCTAGTCAGACTAGACTGTATTTTATATTTGAATAAATGTCAATAATTCGAAGAACCGAATAATTCAGCCACTTTTTTCATTGGTATAAATAAACAAGCTCTACCCTGATTTGAATATAATTTTTCAAAACCAAACTATAAATAAAACTTTTCAGCATTAATGTTTAGGCAATTAACGATAATTGCAAAAGCTCGCATGTGAGAATTCACCTCATACAAATACTCCAATGCTTTAATTAAAGCTATTTTACCCAACCCACTGTGTTTCTCATTTTTGTGAACATCCAATTGAGCCAAAAGAAAAACAGAGATTAAATAATAAAGCAGCACTGTCACAAGTTTTTACAAACCGATCAAACACATCATCTTCAACTAATATTGTTTCATGTTGACTGATAACTCTCGATGCATCTTCATTCATTAATTTAAATACATACTCTGTAATGCTTTTTAAACCAAGCAATTCAGCAGTCTTTTCTGCTTTTATTTTAATACTATCATCAAAGCGAATGGATCTGTCATACAGACAATCGCTACTAAGGTAAATCTGGACTAAACAATGATTATTTCAAGCCAAAAAATATTATTCAATTTGAGCGGAATTTACATTTCATATACTATATTTCTGAGCATATCATTATTTATCACCCGATTCTGCAAGAAACCACAACACAAGAAGTTGTTAGTGCGTAAAATCAACACAAAGTAATAGATCCATACAAAGAAATTATATAAGATCAAAAACTGCAAAATCAAACCGATAGTTTGCCCATTTCAGGATAAAACAATGTCATCAGTTAATAATGACCTTTTAAACATATTAAATAAAGTCCAGCGCCCGGGTGATTTCTATGTCAGTGGCACTCGTGAAATCTTTGCCCCTCGTTTGGAAATTGAAAATATTGGTCAGATTTCTTTTCCTTTACAAACGACACAAACTGAGCAAATTATCAATGTAGGTGAATATGCACCTTATGGAAAAGGGGAAGAAACACTGATCAATACTAATGTTCGTCGCACCTGGCAGATCAACAAAGAACAAATTAACCTTAGCGGTAAACACTGGGAACAAGATCTTAACTCCATCGTTGAGCAAGTAAAAATTGGTCTGGGAGTAAATGGCGAAGTTGAAGCCGATCTCTACAAATTACTTGTTTATGATGAAGGTAGCTTTTTTGTACAACATCGTGACACTGAAAAGGCTACAGGTATGTTTGCAACCCTGGTTATCGTATTGCCATCAAACTACAGTGGCGGTGAGTTAGTCATTCGCCATGGCGAGCAAGTAGTCACACTCAATATGCACAGAGATGAACCCTCTGAACTAACTTTTGCGGCTTTCTATGCTGATTGTGTTCATGAAGTTCAACCAATTACTCAGGGTTGTCGATTAACATTAATATACAATTTATTACGCAGAGGCGAAAAAACTCTACCCAAACCACCCAATTACCAGTATGAACAAGAACAGATAACAAAACTGCTTCGCCACTGGGGTAATGTGCTGGCTTCAAAAGATTCAGATACAAACAACGATTCAGCATCACTTTTACCAGAGAAGTTTGTTTATCTACTGGAACATGCCTATACCCCTGAAGGACTGAGCTTTGGAGCACTTAAAAATGTCGATTCTGCCATTGCTGATGCATTGGTAGAGGGAGCACAACAGGCAGATTGTGAGATTTACCTGGCACTGGTCACCTTTGAAGAAAGTGGTAGTGCTGAATACTGTGGTTATGGAAATCGCTGGTCTGAACCGGATGATGATGATTTTGATGTCATGGAAGTTTATGATCAAACAAAAATTGTATCAGAATGGCGAAGTCCTGATGATAGAGCTATCTCAATGGCTGCCCTGCCCTTTGATGAAGGTGAACTTTGCCCAGAAGATGCCTTTGAGGATATGGAACCTGATGAGGTGGAATTTCAGGAAGCAACAGGCAATGAAGGAGCTTCTTTTGAGCGTACTTACCGCCGAGCGGCATTGGTTATTTGGCCAAAAGCACGAAAGCTGGCCGTTCTCAACAAGGCCGGACATTCCGTTACACTTCCATTTTTAAGCGATTTGAGTCAACGCTGGGAAGCCAGTGGTGACGACTTTGATTCGACTTTATGGCAAGATGCGCACACACTTGCTAAACACATGTTAGATGACTGGCCAAAAGGACGTCCCTATTATTCCTATCGAAACAGTAATAATAGTAGTATCACAGAATTTTTAACTTATTTGCATCGCCTCAAAGACGTTGTCCATATCGACACAACATTAGCAGATATTTGTGCCCGCGAGAACTATCAACAAGACACTAACACAGCCTTGGTACAGGCCACCGAACTTCTGCCATTGCCGCGAACATTGGAACTGCTGGAACAGATCATTTCAATCAATACCCCAAGCAACCCAAGTGCCTGTACGCAATTACTCTCTGAATTTTCCGGTGCTGAATTTATGTCAGCACATACTAAGCGGCTCATACCAGCGGCAAAAACATTACTCAAAAATTTACCCGGGGATCCTGAGCGTTCGTCTAAAAGCAATTCCAGGCAACACATTACGGTAGATGATATTCTGGTTGTCGATTTAATAAAAGCCTTGAATAACATCGATACTACGCTGATTGAACGTGCTATCAAATACATACTGTCCTGGCCTAAAACATACCCTATGGATCGAGTGTTAGTACCTTCCGCTGTGCATTTTCGCCAACAACAAATGCTATTGCCTGCACTACAAGCATTATATGTCAAAGTACAAACTCATTTGAGCAATCGGATCACACAAATGATAAATCCACCATCGGACTGGAAGCGAGCCAGCAAACTTTCCTGCTCTTGCCAGGATTGTAAAGCTTTAAGCCAGTTTCTTGCCAGTCCTGAGGAAAAAGTATGGAACTTTAAAGCCGCAGAGGATAAACGCAGTCATCTGCATGGCACTATTAAAGGTAATAAATGTGATGTCAATTGCACAACCAGTAAAAAGGGTCGCCCTTATACACTGGTGTGCGTTAAGAATCAGGCTAGTTATGATCGCAGATCTAAGCAGCATCAAAAAGATTTAGAGAATATTAGCCATCTAGAAGCATTAGTAGAAACGTAAGTTAATTGGCTTAGGTCAATAGCTTACGCTGCTCAGTCGTTGCCTTTCGGTATGCTGAAGCAAAATATTGTTTACGATCTTTGTCATTATAAGCAAAATTCTCAATCACCGTTTTTGTTTTTGATGCATATTGCTCAACCGTTGCCGTTTTAGAGAAGACACTAAACCAAAGCGGTAAAATTTTCTTCCAGTCAACCAGGACTTGCCATGATCCCCCTTCATCTGCAAAAAAAATGATATCATCATAGCCCTCATCTATACGAAGAAGCAGGTCAATCAACAGAGTTAATATTTTGCTGAGTATTTCTGGTGGATGTTGGGAAGCTTCAGATAAGCATTGTTTATAATAATCTGCACACTTTCTAATCCATCGTTCTGTACCTTCAGATGTGTCAGTAAAATTACTTGAATTAATATTAAAGTACTCGTAATAATCTCCACTAAAACTCTCTTTATGAAATTGCTCTATTTCCTTAAGAAAAAAATCTGATTGCCCCTTTGATGATTTAGATGATTTCTTTTTAGGAGGTTTTCGTTTTTTTATGACTTTAACTGAAGTCTTTAGCAATATTTCTTCTAAAATCTCAGGCTCAATATAACCCTTAAATGCTTTATTAACCCGGGTTTTTGGTAGTTGAAGGAGGACTTGAACAATTAATTCAAAAAGTTCATCCTTACGCAATCGTTTTAATTCTTTTTGAAATTTTTCTTTTTTCTCTTTATTCAATCTATTCATCAATCTAGTCTCTGTCAAATATATTCATGCCAGAAAAGGTAAAAAAGTAAAACAATATAAGTGATTATTATTGCATAAAGGTGGAACCACAGAAGATAAGTATTTGCTAATGCTTCTAAGAATGGTGCCCATAACCGGAATCGAACCGACACGGCGTTGCCACCGAGGGATTTTAAGTCCTTCATAAATCCTTTACATTCAACATCTTATGAGACACTAAAACGGTGTACGTCATATATCTTCTGGTGTACACCTCTCAATAGTTAAATTTATTAGAGTATTAAACCATTATTCAGATTAATTTTTTATGTTAGTCTCAGGCTCAGAATACACAAAATAATAAACCACATTTCTACCTGCACCCTTGGTTTGCATAACATTTTTTTCAACCAGATCCTGCAAGTCTCTAGTGGCTGTTATATCAGAAGTATGCACAAGTTTTTTATATTTCTTGCGACTAATGCCATCACTATAAGCACCCTCTTCTAACATTCTCTCAAGGAGCTTTTGTTGTCTTGGATTAAACACTGTATGGCGATGCCGATCCCAGAATTGGGTTGAGCTATTAATTCTATTAAGTAATATCATTGCCGTTTGTGCTGCTGAATCAACTTGTTGCAAAAACCAGATGATCCAGCGAGTGATATCCAAATTACCTCTTTGAGTTGCTTCTAGTATTTCATAGTACTCATTTCGATTGGCTTCTATTTGAGATGAAATGGAATACAATCGCAAAGGTAGGGCTTCAGTTTGAGCTAAACAATATTCAGCAATAATTCGTGAAAAACGACCATTACCATCATCTAGGGGATGAATGGTAACAAACCACAATTTTGCTATAGCAGCTCTGACATAACCTGATTCAGCTGGTTTACCTTCTTGTCTCTGATTAAGCCAGGTGAAAAATGTAGTCATTTGTTTTTTAACGCACTCTTTTACTTCCTCTTTTTCACAAGGGGCAATAAAGTGGGTAGTTTGTTTTCCAAAGCGCCCAGAGACCACTGACATATTTTCATTTCTATAATCACCAATAATCATGTCATATAAAACAGGGTGATCAATAAACATCATACTGTGCCATTTTAAAAGCTGTTTTTCTGTTAGCGGAGCTTCTATGCTTCTTATGGATTCAAGTAGGATATCAAGATAAGCTTCATCCGACTTCGATGCTCGTTTTTGCGGATTATTTTTGCCCTTCCCCAGCCCAAGTTTATTGGCAATACTGGAACGAACTGATTCACGGTTTAAAATTTCACCTTCTATTTTGGCACTAGCCAAAGCCTCATCCAGTAAAACTTCTGACTCCAGTTGCAATTGTTTATCCTGAGATAGATTTTTTGCCAAGGTACACAAAGGCGAAACACTTCGCACAGTTTGTTCCAAAACAGGTATAACTAATTGAGCATCATATTGAAAATCTGGCCAGTTATTATCTTGCCATATCCATTGAGTATTTAAATGTGAATTCAAAATTTTCACCAATCAGATATTTAGTGGGTAATGAAATGGATACTTAAGTTAATCGTATCATAAAATGAAACGATTGAATAAAATAATTACATCAAAACTTAAAGAGCTCTCATTGTCAGGATAATAAAGGCAATGAACAAGATTTGATAAAACCATACAAAAACAGAGCACGTAAGTGTTTTGCAAAAATTTTTTGACTTTGTTTAGTTTTTTTGAAGTATTGATAAGTAATGGTGCCCAGGGCCGGAATCGAACCGGCACGATCTTTCGATCGAGGGATTTTAAGTCCCACAAATAACTATTAAATAACAAAGACTTAATAATTATTTTACAACAAACACTAAAAATAATTATATTTAAATATCAATAACTTAAAAATAGCAATAAACCCTTTGTTGCACTTTTTTAGACTATATTGCCACCAGAACTAGAATTTATTTATTGTTCCAAAAAGTAAAATTTACCAAATACATAAATCCCTGTAACT
>CBDTVA010000185.1:0-5871 GCA_965363935.1 uncultured Gammaproteobacteria bacterium
GTGATAACGCTGGGTATTATGGGATTTATTAATAATTATGCTTATGCCGATCACAGACCCGGAGCAATCAAGTATAGTCCTGTTCATCACCCATCTCACTTTCCAGGAGCTGGTAGATATTACACCAGAAGGGACCACTCAAGAGACCGTGTTATGCATCATGGATATGGTCATGATTTTAGTGGTGATGCCTATCCATGGATTGCATTCACAGCAATTACTTTAAAAGTACTTGATAATGTTAATGAAGACCAGAAAAGAGTTCATGAGTCTGCTCAAGTTAAAGCAACAATAGCACCAGTTGGAGAGAAAATTGTCTGGAATTCAGGCGGAGCAACAGGTTCTGTCACCACGGTAAGGGATGGGGACAGCACTTCAGGACGCTATTGTCGAGAATTTCAACATCAAGTCAATATTGCAGGCAAGAAACAGCAGGCATATGGTGTCGCATGTAGGCAACCAGATGGTTCCTGGGAAGTTATAACAACAAACTGAAATTAATATAAATAGACAAAATAAATTTAAGCAGAAAATCTAATCTGAGAATAATTTAAACCTCAATAATCTTCATGAATTAAATTATTTTTAGACTGCATTTCACGGAAATAAAACTGTATAAAATATTTTACATGAATAGATCATGGAGCTAGAAAAACATGTCCAAAATAATTTTTTTTAAACAATTAATGGTTATTAGTATCACTACAATATTTATGTCATCAAATGTAATTGCCGAAGAAAACACAGATAAAATGATTCTAGAAGCAAGTAAAGATCATGAAATGGAAGTCATTAAGCCACCTTTAAAATCAGATGACAATACATTAAAGACACTTGAATGGCTCCGTGAAATTGGAAGAAAACAAGTTGGTGAGGCTTCCTATAAAATGGCCATTTATTCGATGCAACAACAGGATTGGGGTAAAGCTAAAAAATTAATTTATGAAGCAGTGACAATGGAACCAAACAACCAGGAGTATCTTAAATTTGGAATTCATATTGCTTATGATCAGCACGATTACAAAATGGCTGAATCCTATTTATTAAGAATATTAAACACTCAAAAAAAATTACTTGATGATAATCCCTTAGAGCTTGCAAATTTGCTGGATAATCTTGCTATTATATACAAAGCACAAAATCGTTTTAATGATGCAAGAATGGTAATACAAAAATCTTTATCTATAAACGAAGCAAATGAAGGCGATCAATATCCAAAATTAATCGAACGTCTGTATAGAATGACTGCCCTTAATCTGCATTTAGGCGATTATGGTGACGCATTGCTTCAAATGGAGCAAACGATACAAATTCTTGATAAAAATCCCAGCGAATCTTCAGCGCAAGAGGCTGCAAAAGCTTATCATAACATTGGTGATATTTACAGATCCCGGAAGCATTTTAATAATGCTGAAACAGCTTATCTAAAGGCGTTGGAGTTATGGGATGAAAATACACAACAGGGTAAATCCGGTATGAGTTTAACAATAAAAAGTTTGTCCCTCGTACAGACAGCAAAAATATCAAAATAAATAAAAGTTTGACGGTATGAACGCTTTAAAACAATAATAAATTCTAGACTGAAGCTTCACCAATTAACAGCGCCGTATGGAATTAATGATGGGTTTGCTATAAATCTAGCAAACCTAATTTAAATAATCTTATTTTTTTGGTAACGTAAAAATTTCTAAGAAACTTTAGTTCTCTAAATCTAATATCTTTAAAATCACGTATCTTACATTTTTTGTCTCGACTCTGGAATCCATATCAGCAATTCTTCAATTTTTCCTGAAAATCATCCGTAGTAAAAAGCGAACATTGTAGAGTGATTTCATAATTCACAACTTCTCCATCCTTTCTGCGCAATTTCTACACATTATTAATGTAGAATTTTCTATATTGAAAAACGGAAAATAAAATGCCTATTAACAATATTAATGGATGTATCGGTTGTGGAATATGTGTACAGACTTGTCCCACAGATGTAATCCGCATAGATAAAAAAACCAGGAAAGCAGTTATAAAATATGTTGCTGACTGTCAGATCTGTCATCTGTGTCGTATGTATTGCCCTGTCGATGCCATCACGATTACTCCCGAAAAATCGATACCCGTTGTGGTTTCCTGGGGTTAATTATGAATACAAATATCAAGACGTATCACATCATTGTAGCAGTCTTTATCTTTATAATTTTACCAGTTGGGCTGTTTGAGTTTGGAGACTTTCCCAGTCGTTCGAATTTAAAGGAAGCCATATCGCTGGTCACTATTTTAGCTTTTTCCTTAATGTTAAGTCAGTTTTTTCTGGCAAGAAGCAATTATGATTTTGTTAAATTTTTTAAATTCAGTCGTGTTTTAAGTGTACATAAATTGACTGGTTATTCGGTTGTTGTTTTTTTCCTGATACATCCATTTCTAATTGTATTGCCAAGATTTTTTGAAGCAGGTGTCTCCCCATTAGATGCGTTCATTCAGATTCTAACCACCTTTGAGAGTTTAGGTGTCATTCTCGGCCAAATTTCCTGGGGACTGATTTTTTTGCTAGGTCTGACATCTATCTTTAGAAATAAATTGTTCAAAGGTAAGCTAAAAATAAAATACAAAACATGGAAAATCTTCCATGGTCTTCTATCGATTCTGTTCATTGTCATTGCATCCTGGCATGCCATTGAACTGGGGCGTCATACCGATAGAGTTATTTCGACATTCATCATTTTGCTGGCCATCACTGGCTCAGGTCTCTTAGTAAAGCAATACACTTCTTCATCTAAAACTGCATTGGACGTAACACAATGAATAACTCACACGAAAAAAATGACATGTCTCGCCGTCAGTTTTTATCACTTACAGGCGGTGCGACAGGTATTGCAGCACTTGCTTCAATGGGTATAGGTACTGATGGTTGGGCAGAAAATGAGGTAACACTTGATAGCAGAGATATTGGTCATAAGTATCACCAAACTGATGTGCTGGTCATTGGTGGCGGTATGGCTGGACTATTTGCAGCTGTTAAAGCGTATGATGCCGGTGCTAAAGTGATGATCGCTTCTAAGGGGCGTCTTGGATCATCAGGACAAACTCCCTTTGCAAAGGGAATATTCGCTTACGATAAAAACAAAGCCAACGTAACACTTGATGAGTTTACTGATGGGGTATCACGGTCTGCGTTGGGAACCAATAATCCAGTCTATACCCGACAAATGGCTGAGCATTCTCTAGCCCGTGTAAATGAGCTCAGGGAGTGGGGCTTTTTCGACTCCCCACTCTATAACAATACTTTTAGTAAACCAATCAATGATAGAAAAATTCCATTGCTCGAACGTATCATGATCACACACCTTATCAAAGAAGATGAAAGGATAGTTGGTGCTGCTGGTTTTAGCCTGGATGAAGAAAAAGTCATTACCTTTACCGCCAAAAGCATCATTTTATGTACGGGTGCTGGTGGTTTCAAACCCAACGGTTTTCCTATTTGTGACCTTACCCATGATGGTACAGTAATGGCTTATAACATCGGTGCCAAAGTCACCGGTAAGGAATGGAATGACGGACATCCAGGTCAGGCAAAAAATACCGCCGCCTGCTTTGACGGCTGGCACGGTATGTTTGAACGTAAGCCGGGATTAACAGGTGTTGAAATTCATCATGATCTGGGTGTAGAAATCAATTACATTGCCTACATGAATGGTAATCCTCTTGAAGCTGGCCCTCCTGGAATGCACCAGAATAGCAAAGTCACTGGCGGACCATACAGACCAGAAGGATTTGACCATCCAGGTCATCCACCTCTACCCGGAGAGAAATCGATGTCAGGAGGACCTCCTCCAGGACCACCTCCAGGACCTGGATTTGGTGGTGGCCCCGAGCCAGGTGGACACCCACCACCAATGATGGGTGCTCCCGTCGGTGGTTCTTCTGCGGGTATGGCAATTCATAAATCTGAAGGGCTAGTGCCCATCAATGATCAATGTGAATCCAATATTCCTGGGCTCTATGCCGCAGGTGATGCCCTGGGTTCCTATATGGCTGGAGGGATCTATACACAGGTGGGATCTTCTCTGGCTGGTTCGGCGGTTCAAGGTGCCGTTGCTGGTGAAGCTGCAGCAAAATACACTCAGGCTATGACTATGCCTGTTATAGCGGAGAAAAAGTTAAAGCAAGTGAAGAATGAGATCCTTGCTCCGTTAAAAAGAGAAGCGGGCTTTGGCCCTGCCTGGGTAACCCAGACTCTTCAAGGCATCATGATCCCGAACTTTGTCTTGTACATCAAAAAAGAGAGCATGTTAAAGGCTGCACTTGCTTATATCGAAGAGCTTAGAGATCACCACATGCCAATGCTAAGAGCAGCAGATATGCATGAGCTAAGACTGGCCCATGAAACCGCAAATATGATTATCAGTGCCGAGATGAAGCTAAAAGCATCCCTCATGCGCAAGGAAAGTCGGTGCAGTCATTTCCGGCTCGACTATCCTGAACTTGACGAGGAAAACTGGCAAGCCTGGATCAATATTTACAAAGACAATAAGGGTGAAATGCAGTTGGAAAAACAGCTGTTTGATCGATGGCCAGCACAGGCCTGAGTATATTTAATTCCTAAATCTGATATCTCACTACATTTCTACACATTATCTGCACACTGTTTATTTACACCAATAATCAAATTCAAGTTACGACAAAGATGGTGGAAAGGAGAGAAAAACATGGTTTCAAATATATCCAGTAATTTAATGTCAGGTATCAAGTCTACAATGCAGAGTAATCGTCAGCAATCAATTACTCAGGAGCAACGACAGCTCATTGAAGACACCCTTACTCAATATGATCCGGAAAACCTGACTCAGGAACAGGCAGCTTCTATTGTTGAAGTATTTAAGGAAGCTGGTATCGGACCTGGTCGCGAACTGGCTGAGGCTATGGATGAATCAGGATTTGATGCCAGATCAGTGGGAGACCTCGCTGGTGTTGGTGATCCACAGCAGGCTGGTTCCAAAATGCCGCCTGAGGGAAATCCAACAACACTGAACATCAGTGATTCAACGCTCCAACAACTCAATGAGTTACTTGATGAATACTACAGCAACAATCTTTCAGAGAATGAACGAGAAAACAAATTGAGCGCTATAAAAGAAATATTTCAGGGAACCATGCCTGAGGGTAGCTTGGTTAACGTGTACGCATAGCCTCAGGATAGGTTAATAGAGTGGATACTTAAAAATTACCATACCATTGTGATCTTGATAACAAACTGTGCAAAACTAGTGTGACTACTACTGTGTGGAACCTGTGCAGATATTGGAGAAAACGCCAGTATTTCCTTGAAAAAGGCTGTCTGATAAAAAAATTCTGGTTATACTGCTTAAATGACACTTTCTATTTCAAAAAAACTCATTTTCTCGTTCCTGGGGCTGACTGTTGTCGTACTAGTTGCTACCCTGGGACTAGCCCGTTGGAGCTTTGAACATGGCTTTTTGGACTATGTTAATGCGTTAGAAGAAAAACGACTCCATTTATTGGCAACTAGTCTGTCTCGAGAATACAAGAACTCAGGTAATACCTGGTCGACTATGACCAAACAACATTTTGAAGAGATGCTATGGGAGTTATCTCCAGAAAAAAGTATTGGAGGTGCTGGCCCCAAAATACCACCACCTCCTGGTTTCATGCTACCTCCACCCACTTTCAGTCCATCTGATCAGGCAGCTCCAGGCCCACCACCTAACTATCCAGGACGGAGAGTTCCAGGCCCGCCACCTGGCCATCCAAGGCCTGGATCTCCAACGGCCTTATTCGATATAAACGGTCAAATCATTGCCGGTATGTCGCTACCACATGAGGCTATTAATCCGATTAGTGTTCCGGTATTAGTCGACG
>CBDTVA010000186.1:0-5823 GCA_965363935.1 uncultured Gammaproteobacteria bacterium
CCTAGTGAGGATCAACCTGATAGCGGATACCAATGATCAATACAGTACGTACGACATTGTTAGTGTGTGTTCAGTTAATACTATTAATTAAAACAACAAAAATGTTTTGTTGTACTTTTTAAAAGTGATAGAACATACTTAATTTGTCAATAATAAAATAGTTAACAGGTTAATTTTTCAACATGAGTTTACGACCGATGATTTATGATAGCTTTATTTCTAATACAAGATTTTCTGATTTAGAACATTTTCCTCTTGGAATTCTAAACATCAGAGATTTTACACAAATGGAAACGGACGTATTATTGCGATGCGGGTTTAAAATGAAGCAGTTGTTTGATGGGGATCTGGAACCGGAGAATGAGGATCAGAAACGATTTCTGGCCGTTGTAAGAGGATTTAAAAAACCACTTTATCATATTGATTATGTTTTTTTAAAATACCTGTCTCTTATTCAAAAAAAAGAAAAAATAACCGCTTAGAGTTATATTCCTGAAACTTTACCCATCACAGGTCTATTGTACAAAACGATGATGGGTAATTTTGAAAAATATTCATTTTAATTATTATCCCACGCTTTTAGCGTAAATTTGTCTAAATTACTGCCTGTCTCTCCCTGTGAAGGTATAGTTCTATATGCCCATGCTCTTTATCAGCATAATCTCGGGTTGTAACTGAGCTAATATCCAATCCAGTTATTCCTGAACTTCAGAAAAGTTAAGTTGCACTTATGAGTTGAATTAGAGGTATACAAAGCTGTTGATTTTTAGAATAATAATAGCTTTCTCTATTAAGAATACTTAGCATTATTTATACTGTTTATTTATCCATTAGGCTGTGTAATGCTGCGCTAACCAAGCCTACAATAAAAGCACTCAACAAATGGAGAAAAATATGAGAATTAAAAATATTTTTTTTTCAGAATATAATCATATTCTGACTTGGTTGCGTTTTCTTTGTCCAAAGTCCAATCTCTAAACCTGGCTGTAAAAGTAATTTACGAATGAATAGAAAGACTTCTTTCTGAAATACGGCTGGAGGCCTGAATAGGGGTAGTAATTGATATGAGTCATATTTCTGTCATGGCAGGCGCGCCTGTCGTTTATTTTTTGACGAACTTTATTAATATAAAGTCACCGACAATATAAGGAAAAAAATGGATAACAACAATGGCCTGATTTTTGCTTTCGTACTTGATGGGCAAGGGGGTGGAAAAGCTGTCGAATGGCAGGATATACGGACCTGGTCTGAAGATGACGGGATATTATGGATGCACCTGGATTATACTGCCCCTGATGCAGAAAAATGGCTGAACGAAGAAAGCGGGCTGGATGAAGTGACAGTTTCTGTGCTAATAAGCGAGGATCCCAGGCCCAGAAGTGTTGTCACAAATGATAGTCTGCTGGCAATTTTGCGTGGCGTTAACTTGAACCCGGGAGCCGATCCGGAAGACATGGTGTCCGTTCGACTCTGGATGAATGACAAGCGCATCATCAGTACTAGAAGAAGACGAATTCTCTCAATAAACGATCTGAGCAAGGCAATTGAACAAGGTCAGGGTCCAGCAACCTCGGGAGAATTTCTTTCCGAGATTACCAGCCGTATGGTGGAACGAATGTCCGATATCGTCAGTGAAATAGATGATAAGGCTGACGATCTTGAAGATCAGGTGCTAACGGTTCAAGGTTATCAGCTCAGGCCAATGATTTCTGAACTAAGACGCGAAACGATTGGCCTGCGCCGCTATCTGGCTCCGCAACGAGAGGCTATGACACGCCTGTATAATGAGCGTTTGCCCTGGCTGAAAGATATGGAACGGATGCGCTTGCGTGAAGCGGCAGACAGTACCATGCGCTACATAGAAGAACTTGATGCTGCACGGGACAGAGCCATCGTCATACAGGAAGAATTAATGAGCCGTATTTCCGAACAGATGGATAAAAGGATGTATGTGCTTTCTATGGTAGCAGCTATTTTTTTGCCATTAGGCTTTTTAACCGGATTGCTCGGCATTAATGTCGGCGGCATACCTGGAGCTGAATTTAAATGGTCATTTCTGATTTTTTGTCTGATGTTATTATTGACAGTATTTGTGCAGGTCATGCTCTTTAAAAAAATGAAATGGATGTAGGTTGGCGGGAAATTCTGCATATCATTTGAATAATCTGTCCAGAGCGAATGAATCCAGGACCACCCATACTGGTTGCTTGTCAATATTAGCCTGTTTTGAATCAAGCTGATTTATCTGTTCTGATAACAGATTTAAAAGTTGTTCCTGCTCAGAAGAATTTAAACTATGGGTAGTGAGCGACTTTAAAAGTGCAGCAAATAAATCAGTGTGTAGTGTTGAAGGTTCATCACTGGATGGCTCCTTGACATCAAGCGATATAATATGCAAAACGTGTTTTATCAAGCCTTCGGTATCAATTTGACAACCCGGGATACCATAGAGCGAAGGTAAACTTCTGACCAGCATAGTATCAGCCGTCAACTGACTTAATTCCATTCCCCACTCACCCAGTTCAGACTGATTATGCAAAAGAGATTCAATATCCCGAGCAGTTAAAGAAATGGAATGTGGTATTAGCAATAGCGTCTGCTGACCCGGATGAAAGAGTCTGCTCAAAAGAAACTGCTGCGCCCTGAGAATATTTATTACAAATAGTTGTGCCTGGCCATCTGCAGACAGTTTTTGGCTCAACAGGTAATTGGGTATCAAACAGCCCAGAGAATGACCAAAAAATTCCTGCGAATCGCTTGTTTTACTGGCTAATTCTGCACTATTTTCTTGCTGAGCAGCGACACGCCCGGTAGTTTCTGTTTGATACAATTTTTGCAGGCCATCCAGATGTTCTGCAACATGATTCTGACTGGTTATTGTGTTAGTGGGGGAGCTGTGTGGATGAGTGTGAGCACGATTCTGATATCTATAGTCAGTGCCGCTATGCTGCTTATCGCTATACTCTTTAACCTGATTCCTGTAGGAATACCCATCTTGTACTGAGTTGTCTGCTCTATTAATCGACTCAGTTACATTGCCAGGCAGACCATCTTTGTCTGAATGCTCCTTTATCAAACTTTGCGATTCCGCACAGACAGCCTGATTCAAGGCGCTGTAGATAAAATCATGGATCAGTCGGGCTTGTCTGAAACGTACTTCATGTTTGGTTGGATGCACATTCACATCCACATGTTCCGGATCAATTTCCAGATACAGAAGGTAAGCAGAATAGGCATCTGCTGGCAGTAACTCCTGATACGCCTGACGCAGAGCATGATTAACCAGTTTATCTTTGATATATCGGCCATTCACATAAAAGAATTGCCAGTCAGGCTGGTTTCTATGCCATTGCGGTGCGCTAACCCATCCCCATAAACGCAGTGTTCCTAGATCAGTAAAGTGGCTGGCGGTAAAATCCACTTTTTTAGAATGTGATAAAAACTCCGGAGAAAAGAGTTTACTGATACGTTGATGAATGGCTTTTTCTGTAACAGCTTTAGGCAGGTTGCGAAGTAGTTTTTTATTATGGGTCAGTTTAAAAGCAATATTAAACTGGCTCAGGGCAATGCGTTTGACAATATCATCAATGTGTTTGAATTCAGTTTTTACGGTACGCATAAATTTACGTCTTGCCGGTGTATTGTAAAACAGATCACACACAGCAATGGTGCTACCCTGAGGATGAGCGACAGGTTCCGGATCAGCTGAATAATTGGCAAAATCACTGTCTGTTCCGGTATTGATCATCCAGGCCTGCTCCTGTCCGGCCTGTTTGCTTTGAATGGATAATTTTGACACGGCACTGATACTGGCCAGTGCCTCGCCTCGAAAGCCCAGGCTATTCACCCGCTCCAGCTCGGTGAGCGTGTGTAACTTGCTGGTGGCATGACGCGTCACCGCCAGAGACAGATCATCCCTGTCGATCCCGTCACCATCATCGCTTACCCTGATCAGGGCGCTGCCGCCCCGTTCAATATCAATAGTAATTCGGCTGCTGCGGGCATCAACTGCATTTTCCAGTAATTCTTTCACCACAGAGGCTGGCCTTTCAACCACTTCACCCGCAGCAATTTGATTGGCAAGCTGTAAACTTAAAGGTTTAATACGGGAAATAACAACGGCCACTTCAGTCAGTCAATTCAAGAACGAGGTATACTGAGGGTCTTACCGACATAAAGCATATTACTTTTTAACTTATTGGCTTTTTTAATCGCCGACACCGTCACCTGATAGCGTTTGGAAATACCGGACAGTGTATCACCTCGTATGACCTTATGCTTTTTATTACTTTTTTTCCTCGCAGAGGATAGTGCTTTTATATTTAATGGCTCAATAATCGTGTCTTTAGCATAAACGGTTCCCGGCACCGGGTACTGTTTAAAATAGCTGTCCACACCATTTAATATTGCACCGGCCAATTTCCTCTGATAACGGGATGTTTTAAGCAGTTTCTCTTCCTTGGGATTAGAAATAAAGCCGGTTTCAATCAACAGGGAAGGAATATCAGGAGATTTCAAAACCACAAAACCGGCTCTTTCAACCCCGGATTTGTGGGTATCACCAACTTTTGTCAAACCAGACAACACCCTTTCTGCCACATTATTGCTGGCTTCAATGGTCGCCGTCAGAGATAAGTCCAGAAGCATTTCTCTCAGCATATCACCCTTGTCAATCAGGCTGACACCGCCCACCAGATCGGCCTCATTTTCTTTTTTAGCCAACCATTTGGCCGCTTCACTGGAAGCGCCGCGGGAGGAGAGAATAAACACGGATGAACCATGCGCCTTGGGGCTTTTAAAGGCATCCGCATGAATAGAAATAAAAATATCGGCATTCAGTTTACGCGCCTTTTTTGTACGCCCTCTCAAGCTAATATAATAATCGCCATTACGGATCATAACCGCTTTCATGCCGGGCTTCTTATTAACCATAACTCTGAGTTTACGGGCGATGGCCAGCACTACATGTTTTTCCTTGGTGCCTCGGGGGCCTCTGGCACCGGGATCATCTCCGCCGTGACCGGCATCAATGGCAACAATAAGGTCACGTTTTTTAGAGCTATTGACACTCTTAACAATTCTGGGCGTATTAGAACGCTTATTACTGGTCTCTTTCTCCAGATCAATAACCAGACGATAGCCATATTTGGCATTGGGCTTAAGTAGAAAACTTTTAGGATGTGCCTTATGTTTTAAGTCCAGTACCAGACGTAAATTATTTTGTTTTTTATTGGCGCTGCGGACATCACTGATTGAGCCCTTTTTATAATTCAGGCCGGAAATTGGTTTGGCAAGTTTGGCCTTATTTATATCAATCACCACACGTTCGGGGTTGGACAATGTGGACAAGCGGTGCTCCACATCTTTAGACAAGTCGATAACCAGGCGTGTCGATTCAGGCGATGCCCACATACGAACGCCTTTAACCTGTGCAATGGATGCAAGTGCTACATCTGAAAAAACCAGTACAGCAAGTGCAATTATGAAAAAACGGCTAGTAATAGTAATGTATCGCATCATATTCTCATCACGTATTCATATCATGAGTTTAATCAGATTCTCGCTTTATACCGTATCTGATACCAGTTTAGAAACAATCTCTGCCCCATTAGCTGATTGAGGCACTAACTCGACACCCCGTCCCTGATTCCGATGAGTTATTATTATAATTAAATCTGCCCCGGGTAACACTCCAATACCCTTTTCAGGCCATTCGATTAAGGCAATTGCCTGACCGTCCAGATAATCCCGAATCCCCATATATTCCAGTTCTTCAGGATCTTCCAGTCTATAAAGATCAAAATGATAAACTTTTAGACTGCT
>CBDTVA010000187.1:0-5822 GCA_965363935.1 uncultured Gammaproteobacteria bacterium
AACCCAGTCCCCGGCTGTTGCCGGCGCATCCCTCAATGCCCAGCGGATCATGAATTGCCTCGCCCAGCATCTGCAGGCCCCCGCAAATTCCCATCAATTTTCCACCATAGCGCAGATGCTTTTCAATGCCTGACTGCCAACAGTTTGATTTTAACCAGTCAAGATCAAAGCGTACACTCTTGGTACCGGGCAGAATAATCAAATCCGCGCCCGGAATAGCCTGTCCCTGAGCATGAGCAATAAATGCCAGCTCTACCTGGGGATGTAAACGCAGGGCATCAAAATCTGTATGATTGGCGATATCATTTTCGCGCAGGTTAATTTCAGCAGGACTGCCGGCACCTTCTACAATAATCAACTCATATTGCTCACTTAGGCGTTGATGGGATTACAGCACGGCCTGCATGACCGTTTTTTTGTAAGAATGATAAGAACAGGCGTCCATTTCCGTAAACGCCTTACCATGAACAATAACCTGTGCGCCAGTATCTGAATTGGGTTTTAGCAGGATTGGATTCATGTCCGTATGCGGTGGCAGATAACAGGCCTGCGCCTGAACTGCCTGGGCCCTGCCACCAGTACACTTTTGCCGGCATCGGAAGTTGCCCCCTGAATCATCAGAGTCCTGGTCTTGCTCTGTATCTTGTTAGCTTGCATGTTAGAATAGACGCACTCTTAGTGTCCACCCATAAAAAAGGTCAGAAATGATTATTGTACTCTTATGTGCCCTGCTACTCGATTACTTATTTGCAGAACCAAAAAAATATCACCCCCTGGTTGGCTTTGGCCACCTCGCCAGCCAACTGGAAGAACGTCTTAATGACGATAGTTCAGATCATAACCGCTTACATGGTCTGATTGCTTTACTGATATTGTCAGTGCCTGCCTGGTGGCTGGTTGATTTTATTATTGCTGATAACCTTATTGGCATGGTACTCGAAATTCTTATTCTCTATCTGGCACTGGGACTGAGCAGTCTCAAGCAGCATGCTGAGGAAGTGATTAATGCCCTGAAAAATAACCAGCTTGAGCAGGCCCGTCATGCTCTGTCAATGATGGTGAGCCGGGATACCCAGACGATGGAAGTTGAAGCCATTTCCCGTGCAGCAACCGAGTCTGTCCTGGAAAACGGTAATGATGCTGTGTTTGCCACAATTTTCTGGTTTATTGTTGCGGGTGCGCCGGGCGTTGTTGTTTATCGCCTGGTCAATACTCTGGATGCTATGTGGGGCTATAAAACCGAGCGATATATAGACTTTGGTTTTTTTATCGCTAAATGTGATGATCTGTTGAATTACTTTCCGGCTCGTCTTACGGCACTGGCCTATGCTTTAATGGGTCACTGGCAAAATGCCATACAATGCTGGTTGTCTCAGGCATCATTTTGGGAAGGTTCCAATGCCGGAGTCGTTATGTCGGCGGGTGCAGGTGCCCTGGATGTGCAATTGGGCGGAGGCGATATATATCATGGAGAGCACAAACCAAGACCACAACTGGGCTGTGGTAAAAAATCTGACCCTGAGGTAATCAATCAGGCCTGTCAATTGCTCAATCGTAGTACCATCATATGGATTATTCTGGTTGCACCGATCAGTTTATTCGGTTGGTTTTATGGCTGATGGCTTTGATGGTAAACCTGCAACACGATCCCTTGCAATGCTTCAGCATGGCGGACGGCTTAATCAGGCGGCCAGGAAATACGCTATTGAAGCGGATGCCTGGCTTGATCTGTCCACCGTGATAAGAGGTTATATTCAGGCTGCTAACTGTATTGTATTGTATTGACTATTAGCAGCGCTGGACAGTAACTAAAGTTACCAACGGTATAAGCCTGGAAAATTAATTAATTCGCCACTGGTGGAATTTTTCCAGCCAATGCAGAATTTTTTCCGGTTTGTGCGCCTGTTTCCATTGCCCGGCGACATACTTATTAGCTTCTGCCAGGGTCGGGTAGATATGAATAGTGGCTAAAATTTTATTTAAACCGATACCATGACGCATGGCAGAGACATATTCTGCAATTAAATCCCCGGCATGTTCCCCGACAATGGTGACACCCAGGATTCTGTCTTTACCGGGAACCGTCAGTACTTTGATAAAGCCATGAGCCTCCTCATCGGCAATGGCACGATCCAGATCATCAAATTCAAACTGACTGACTTCATAAGCAATATTTTGTTCTTTGGCCTGTAGTTCGTTTAAACCGACCCGGGCAACTTCCGGATCGGTGAAAGTGGCCCAGGGGATCACCGAATAATCCACCTTAAAGGCTTTGAAACCTCTGAACAGACTATTGACCGAGGCATACCATGCCTGATGAGCCGCCGTATGAGTAAACTGGTAAGGTCCTGCCACATCACCGCAGGCATAAATATTGGGATACTTTGTTTGTAGATGTTCATTGACTGCAATGGTGCCTTGTTGAGTTAAGGGGATATGCAGTTTTTCCAGGCCAAAACCGCTGACATTGGCTTTTCGACCCAGAGCAATAAGTAATTCGTCAAAGACAATAGAGACTGTTTCGCCCTGCTTGTTTTTGCACAGGAGCGTTTTTTCACCATTAATCCTTTCAAAGTTTAGTGCCTGATGCTGCAGACGTAAATCGATACCTTCCTGTAAAAAACGATCCTGGACAATTTTTGATACCTCGGGATCTTCGCGTTTCATAATCCGCTCATTGCGATCCACCTGAATGACTTTGCTGCCCAGGCGGGCAAAGCATTGTGCCAGTTCACAGCCAATGGGACCGCCCCCCAGAATCAACAGGCGTTTTGGCAGGACGGTCAGATCCCAGAGGGTATCAGAGGTCAGATACCCGACCTGTTCGATACCTGGCAGTTGCGGAACAAACGGCCGGGCACCGGTTGCTATGACAATATTGCGGGTTGTCAGTGTCTGCCCATTAACGGCAACGCTGAAAGGTGAAGTGATCTGTGCCTCACCCTGCAGGCACTCAACACCTAAATCCGTGTAACGGGCAATAGAATCATGTGGTTCAACTTTACTAATGACCCGTTTGACACGCTGCATAATATCCTTAAAATCAAAATCAGCCTGGGCGCTGTGAAAGCCGAATTCTCTGGCGCGTTGCACATGAGCTTTAAATTTAGCTGAGCGGATGAGTGCCTTGGAGGGCACACAACCGGTATTGAGGCAATCACCGCCCATTTTGTGTTTCTCAATCAGGGTGACTTTGGCTTTGACTGCTGCTGCAATGTAAGATGTCACCAGTCCGGCGGCACCGGCGCCAATAACGATAAGATTTCGATCAAACTGTCCGGGTTTGTTAACACCCTTATAAACCTGATTTGCCTGAATCAAAGTAATGATTTTTTTCGCTATAAAAGGAAAAATGCCCAATAAGGTAAAGGAAATAATTAAGGGCAGGGATAAAATACCGGATGCAGAGTCCAATTGCCCCAGTTGTGTACCGGCGTTAACATAAACAATCGTACCGGCCAGCATACCAACCTGACTTACCCAATAAAAGGTAGTGATTTTAATGGGGGTTAATCCCATAACCAGATTGATCATAAAAAAAGGAAAAACGGGTACCAGGCGCAGGGTAAACAGATAAAACGCCCCTTGTTTTTCAATACCCTGATTAATCTTTTCCAGATTCCGGCTAAAACGATTTTGAACAGTGTCACGCAGTAAGAATCGCGACACCAGAAAGGCCAGAGTGGCGCCAATACTACTGGCAAAGGAAATTAAAATCAGTCCCCAGACGAAGCCAAAAATTGCACCGCCCACCAGTGTCAGCAGTGCGGCACCCGGTATGGATAAGGCAGTGGAAACAATATAGATAACAAAAAAGCTTAAGGAGACCAGAACAGGGTTGCTCTGATAGTAGTCATCAAAACGCAGTTGATTTTCTTTTAAATAAGTAAAATTCAAAAATTGTGACAAATCAAAGGCAAAAAAGGCACTAATGGCCAGAGCAATAATTGCCAGAAGAATGAGTTTTTTTAAGGGCATGAAGTATTCGCCTGTTTTAAGCAAGAGGGTTAATTAAACGTTATTAGTAATCTTGCGTTTAGAATAATAATTATTATGGATGATTAATAGCGGTAAAACTACCGTGAAGTGCTTCGGCAATTACCTATCGAGTTGAACCCGTGCCTGCGAGTCTGATTTTTTAGCACTGGTTTATGAGAACTCTATGGCTGGTCGATGGTTGGTACGATCCGAGATGGTGAATAATTATTTTTTATTCACCAGGTGTTTTCAATCGGTTTAATTCAAAAGCGGGTGCATTACGATCCACTTCCTGTGCTTTTTCCTGAGTGACCCAGTTAATGACCCGGCCATCAGGGTTCCCGGATTGAATCTGATCACAGGTATTGAGACACTGGCCGCATTGGGTACAGGTGAATTTAGCTCGTTTAATACTGCGAGTATGCAGGCGCATAGGGCAGGCTCTGTCACATTGCCGGTCGCAGGACTGACATAAATAGGCTCTGGGTTTATCAAAACTAACAACCATGGCCTTGCTGTTAGCCATCCAGATAAGACTCTGAAACAGACCAACAGCACAGCCGAATTTGCAAAACAGGTGTCGGGCAAAAAAGAAATCAATGGTGAATATAGTGGTGGCAACAATAAGAAAACGGGTTGAGCCTACGCCGAGTTCTCCGTGCATTAAGTCTGGAATTAATTCTCTGGGCGGCAGCAGATAACTGAGTAAACTAAATGCCCATACGAAAGCCATGGTGGCACAGCTAAAAAAAACCAGTAACCAGGGCAGCAAGCCGTTAGTTTTTTTGCTGGCTTTTTCCCATAGAGTGACTCGATTAAGATGTTTGAGCATCATGTCATTAAAAATTTCCACCACAGAAAAATGCGGGCATAACCAGCCACAGTAAACCCTGCCCAGCTTCCATATAATAACAAAGACAATGACAATGAAACCCAAAACGGGTAAAAAAGCATGACTTAGCAAGGTGATGGCTGCAGAAGCTGCATCACCCTGCCCATGCTGGAAAGCCTCCAGTCCAAGTGTCCAGGGCTGAGCAAAAAGAATAAAGTGCCCCAGAGTGAGATCCAGTCGGAAAATGTCCAGAAAGGGCGCAAAAATAAACAGCAGAAAAAAACTGCTCCGGGTGACAATGCGGATTTTTTCGCGCTTGGTTTTTTGTTGAAATTGCATAGTAAATATTGTGTTTATGTAGACTCAATTCGGATGATGAGCATAAGCATATTAAATTGCTAACCAAATAACATTATTCCAAATCAAGAGAATTGATTGTTTTTTTATCAAATTATTGGAGTTGCGGATAGAGATGTCAAATCAGAAACTTAAACCTTCTTTGTCCCCCTTTATAAGAAAGGGGGAGGTTATTTGGGGATGGACAGTATTTAGAGGGTTTATAAGCATATCGGTTGAACCAAAAGATATTTGTAGCTTCCAGAAATTACTGTATGTGAAGCATTCTGGCCGAATTTCGAAGTAATCATTCACACGAATTAACACTTTTAGCGTTCACAATCCGAGTTAAATTTGAGCTTAAATCTTTCTAACGAAATGAATGTTATGTACTTGGTTCTACCGTCAGATAATTTTACATTTAAGGAATTAAAAGCCATATAGATTAAAAGTGATTTATATAAATAACTGATAAATAATGTTATTTTTACGATTGGCTTAGATGTTGCGTTATTTATCGCAAATAACAATAATCATTCATAAGCATTGTTACACAGAGGTAATGCAACATGAAAAAAAATTTAGTCGTCTACATAATTGCCTGCCAAATAGCGTTTATCACGTTACCTGCCAAAGCTAAAGTAGTAGTATTTAACAATCCAAAAACCAAAATTAT